>JAEEUS010000077.1 GCA_016290615.1 Lachnospiraceae bacterium
AGATACAAGAGAATAATAGAACTTGTGATATATCCGATCATACTTCTGATCCTTCCACTTATAAACTATGATAAGGGAGTTGATATATCAGACAGTACCTACAGCCTGGGCAATTATATGTTTGCAGACAGGCTTGATGGCATGTGGGTTATATCGACTTTTTTATCCAATAAGATCGGATCGATCATCCTTAAACTGCCTGGAGCACATCAGCTGCGTTTTGCAAATATATACACAGGTCTGGTATTATCGGCTATCGTATTGATTGTGTATTTTGTCCTTAAAGATGACCTGGGGGCAAAAAGCGTTTTTATTGCCGAATTTGCAGCTGTGTGTTTTTGCTGGATCCCGACAGGGATACTGTATAATTATCTCTCATACCTTTTTATGGTAATGGGAGTTTTACTTTTGTATAAGGGTATAGTTAAGGATGATCAAAAGCTCTTTTTCATGGCAGGCATAATACTCGGCGCAAATGTGTTTGTAAGGATCCCGAATGTTACCCAGATGGCTTTGATAGTTCCTTTATGGGTATGGGGGATTATTTACAAAAAGAGAGTTGTAAAAAAGTCTCTTTTATGTATTGCAGGATATGCTTTAGGTCTAGTTATTTGCATAGCGTCAATTATAGCTACATTCGGGTTAGAAGGTCTATCTGATACGATATCAGGGCTTGCAGGCATAACTTCGACTGATGAGAGTTACACTCCTCTTGCAATGATAACAGGAACACTTAAAGACTATATGCGAAGCTCTAAATGGTTTGTTGTGATCCTGGCAGTGCTGGCTGTTGGTGTTCTGATATTTACATTGATAGATAAGGTTATATTGTCAAGATATGCAGGCGATGAGAATTCGACCTATAAAACTGTGATGCTCGTATCCGGTGGATGTTTATACATGGCCGTGATAGCGGTAATGCTCAGGTTTTTCTGGGGACGGGGAATGTTCTCGTTCAGATATTATGAAGACTATACGAGCATGTACGAGTGGGGGATGATGGCGCTAATTGCCAGTCTTATAGCGGATGTATATACTATTATACGTTCGGTTAAAAACAGGGATGATAACACTGATGAAAAGACATTGCTTCTCGCAGTTATCTCGCTTGTGATCATCATAATAGCGCCGCTTGGAAGCAACAATCATACATATCAGAACTTGAATAATCTGTTCTTGGTCCTGCCTATAACGGTAAAAGTCTGCTTTGATGGTATTTACAGATTTAATACCATGAGAAGAAATAAAGATAGAAAGGGAATAACGATAGGTTTGCCGTTTTCTATCATGGCATATGTGCTTATTGTTGTTATTCTGATCCAAAGCTACGGATTCCATCTTAACTTTGTATTCAGAGACGGTATGCGAGGTGAGAAGAGAGACTTCTTGATAGAAGGAATAGAGTCTTTAGAGGGAATGTATACCAATAAAGAAAATGCAGACGAAGTTAAAGAACTCTGTAGGATAATAGAAGAATGTGAACCAGATGAACTGATTCTTTATGGCAACTGCCCGGGACTTACATACTTAACAAAAATCCCCAGTGGCATGTCTTCTTCGTGGTCAGATCTTGATTCCAATCCCGTTTCTATGATTAAGAATGATCTGGAAAACATTAAAGGAAGACTGGGTGGAAACTACAGAGTGGTCGCAGTTATCAGAAACGAAGAACCGATATCAGAGTCATATATTAAAAAACGGACTGAAATCGAAAACTTTATAGATGAGCAGGGTTTTACATTGATCATGGATGACGGAGAATTTATGGTATATGAACGATAAGAAGTATGTTTACAATATATCCATCCCAGCCATGTGTTTTTTGATCTTTGTATTTGCACCGATAGAGATGTATCTGATGATTAAGAAGGATACATGGTTTTCGTTAAAAGATTTCGCAGGATATCTGTCTATCTTTTTTATAGTCTCGGTTATCTTTGGACTTTTGATCGACAGGCTGATGCATAAGTTTATCCCAAATATCTGGGATAGGATCGTTTTCTTTGTATTTTCTGTATTTCTTGCATTATACATTCAAGGGAATTATATAAAGGCTGACTACGGCGTACTCAACGGAAAAGAGATAGATTGGGCATTATATAAGAATGACGGAATAAAGTCTGCAATACTCTTGGCTATAGTGATTCTGACCGCAGTCATTCTCAGCGTTAGAGTAAAACAAGAAAAATTGAAGAGATATGTGAATATATTTTCAGTGTGCTTTATTCTTCTTATGATAGAGACACTTTTTGTGGCGATGATCAAATATGACGGCTTTTCTGTTAAAACCGAGGTTGTATGCACCACAGAAAGTGAATGGGATTATTCATCCGATGAAAATTTCATAATAATAGTTCTTGACAGTTTTGACAGCAGGATGCTGGATAGCCTGCTTAAGAGCGAGTATTCTGATGAGGTAAGAAACAATCTCAAAGACTTTGTATTTTGCAGAGACACGGTATCGCTGTTTGGAATGACAGACTACTCGCTTTTGCAGATAATCACAGGAAAAGAATATCTGTGTGAAAAAGCCTATGATGACTTTTGTATTGAGGCCTATGATGATTCGTATCTGTTAAAAAGACTTAACAAAGATAACTATGATATAGGGATATATGCCAATAATGCGATCCCGGCTGATCCAAAGCATGCAAAGAACTGGTACAGGGTTAAATATGGTGTTGATTCACATTCAAAACTTTTAGGTTATCTCTATAAGTTTGTAGGATTCAGATATCTGCCGTATCAGCTAAAAAAGTATTGCTGGTTCTATCCTGATGACATGGATTCGCTTAAACTCATCAGCTATTTGGATGATCAGGGGAATGACGTTAACGGCGAGCTGTTTGATTGGGCCAATTATGTGTTCAATGAAAACATGTATAAGATAAACGTTGCCACTGAAAAGAAATGTTTCAGACTCTATCATTTAAAAGGAACGCATCCGTTAAGAAACTATACACGTGACTTTGTATTAAGCGAAGATGAAGTGGGGTTTGAAGAGACAGCGCTTGCCTGTGTAGATATGATGGGACGGTATTTTGATAAACTGCGTGAAACGGGAGCATATGATAATTCGAATATACTCATCATAGCAGATCACGGAGAATCTCTGTACGGTGATGAGGATAACGGATACAGAAACTCACCTATTCTGCTGTATAAAGGAAAAGGTGAACATGGTGACCTAAAGATAGATGAAAGTCCATGTACGTTTGAAAGACTTGAAGATCTATATTCAGATATCTTAAATGCGGATGCAACAAACATAAATGCCGTAAACGTACTTAAAGATGAAGACAGATATACCTATAACATCATATGGGCAGGACATCCGACTGCAGCTCATAGTAGTGTGGGAGGTTTTGAAAGGATCAATGTAACAGGTCCTGCATATGATACAGGAGCATATACGCTTACAGATGAAAAACATCTGCTTGAGGAGTAGATATGAATAAATGGGAAAATATAACAGGAGTTCCGAACTTTGAATGTTATGAATATGATAAAAAGCGAAATGAATATTGCCTTTTGATACCTATCATCAATGAGGGAGACAGGATAAAGAAAGAACTCGAAAGAGCTTATAGATTCAATGTATCAGATCTTGTGGATATCATCATATGCGACGGGGATTCGAGTGACGGATGTACGGATGAGGAAAACCTAAAGAACCTGAAAGTGAATACTCTGCTTGTGAAGAAAGGTGCTGGGAAACAGGGGGCTCAGCTTCGCATGGGTATGTACTATGCACTTGAGCGAGGATATAAAGGAATAATAACCATTGATGGTAATAACAAGGACAGCATAGAGCATGTCTCAAGGTTCATCGAAAAGCTCAATGAAGGATATGATTTTGTACAGGGATCTAGATTTGTTGAAGGCGGACACGGAGTCAGGACCCCTTTTGTAAGAAATGTGTCTGTTAAGCTTATACACGCTCCGATAATCTCGCTTACGGCAAAGCACCGTTTTACTGATACAACGAACAATTACAGAGCTTATTCAAGAAGATATCTTGAAGATGAAAAAGTGAACATTTTCAGAGATGTATTTGTCACATACGAACTGCTGGCATATCTTTCTACAAGGGCGACTCAATTAGGTTATAAAGCTTGTGAGGTACCGGTTGACAGGGTATATCCGAAATCCGGAAAGACACCGACAAAGATATCCGCAGTAAAAGGCAATGCGGGTCTTATGAAGATACTGCTTGCAAATGCTGTCGGTCGATACAATCCATAGAAAAAAGGATACAAATCTGTTATTATATAAATTGGTTCAGTATGAGCCGAGTATAATCAGATAAGGGTAATGAAATGATCAATTTTAATGTTCCTCCCTTTACGGGAAGGGAATACGAGTATATAAAACAAGCCGTTGATGCTCAGAAGATATGCGGAGACGGACAGTTTACAAAAAAATGCAATGAATGGATAGAAAAAAAGACAGGATGTGCAAAGGCACTGCTCACGACCAGCTGTACTCATGCAACGGAGCTAGCAGCTTTGCTTGCTGACATAAAGCTGGGTGATGAGGTGATAATGCCGTCTTATACATTCTGTTCAACGGCTGATGCATTTGTGTTAAGAGGAGCGACTGTGGTATTTGTGGATATCAGACCCGATACCATGAACATGGATGAAACTCTTATAGAGGATGCTATCACGGATAAGACAAGGGCGATAGTTCCCGTTCATTATGCGGGTGTTTCATGTGAGATGGACACTATCATGGATATCGCAAAAAGGCACGATCTCTTTGTCATAGAGGATGCGGCCCAGGGCATAATGAGCGAGTACAAGGGACAGGCTTTAGGCGCAATAGGTGACTTCGGATGCTTCAGTTTCCATGAGACCAAGAATTTTTCCATGGGAGAAGGCGGAGCTATTCTTTTAAAAGATGAAAAGTTTGTTGAAAATGCTGAGATATTCAGAGAAAAAGGAACAGACAGGAGCAAGTACTACAGAGGCCAGGTTGATAAATACAGGTGGCAGGATTTCGGATCAAGCTATCTCCCCAGCGAACTTAATGCGGCTTATCTTTGGGCACAGCTTGAACTTGCAAAAGAGATAACGGATGACAGACTGAATACCTGGAACATGTACAGAGAAAATCTTTCGCATCTTGAAGAAGATGGAAAGATCGAACTTCAAAAGATCCCTGAGTATTGTAAGCATAATGCACATATGTTTTACATAAAGCTCAAGGATATAGATGAGAGAACAAGGTTTATCGACCATATGAAGGCAAATGATATCCTTACGGTATTTCATTATGTACCGCTTCACAGTGCACCGGCAGGTCTTAAATACTGCAGGTTTAACGGTGAAGACAAGTATACTACCCGTGAAAGTGAGAGACTTGTAAGACTGCCGTTATATTACGGACTTAAGAAGGAACAGACCCAGTACATCTGTGAGAAGGTAGAAGAGTTCTTTAAATAGAATTTCTCAATGGAGTTAAAGTGGAACAAAAAGATGATAACAGATATGTTGTGATTTCGTATATATGCGCTACAGTAGTCACAACTGTTCTGTATATAATAGCAGGACATTATTTCAAATTTTATTATGATCTTAACGACGATATCCTGATAAAGGATATACTTTCGGGAGCCTACACCGGAAGACCGGACGCACATAATATCCAGATGCTGTATCCTCTGGCATGGCTTTTTAAACTTCTTTACGGTATAGCACCTCACATTCCGTGGTTTGGAATGCTCGAGATAGGATTCATGTGGATGTGCATGATCCTGATGCTTAGCAGGACACAGCTGATATTGATGAACAATATCGAGAACCGGTTCTGGCGAGTGATGGCGATAATCGGTCTTTATCTGTGCGAGACTTCGTTTGGTGTTGCTACACAGTTTTGGGAATTCTTCATGATCCAGTATACTGTAGTATGTGGCATGCTTGCTTCTACAGCAGCCTTTTTGCTGTTTACAAAGGAGAAGTTTGAAGTAAGCGATAACCTGATTCCGATAATACTGATCTTGCTGGCATTTAATCTAAGAAGCGAGATGCTACTTCTAATGTGCCCTTTTCTTGCTGTTGTCGGTGTATGCAAATGGATATCGGAAGAGCCGAGTCTTCAGAGCCTTAAAAAGTATCTTGTATTCTTAGGCATACTGATATGCGGAGCAGTGGTTTCACTTGCTGTAAACAGCTTCGCATACAAGGCAAGCGAGTGGCAGGATTTTAACAGACTGTTTAAAGCAAGAACTACGGTATATGATTTTACGGGCATACCGGATTATGATGCAAACACTGCATTATATGACAGTCTGCTTATGGACAGAGATGATTATGAGCGTTTAGCTGATTATAATTATGTGCTATCGTATGCGGTCAATCCCGTATCAATGGAAAAGATAGCTGATTATGCAACTGAACATAATCTTAAGAAAAAGACAGCCGCATATGCCATATTTGAAGTTCTGATGAATATTGCTCAGTGGAAGACACCTGCTCAAAAGGAGGCATTGAATGATCCTGAGAGTGTATTTTTGGAGGAGGGTGTTAAACTTCATGTACCGAGCAACATGATCATTATCGTCTTGTACATCTTAGCTATAATAGCTGCGGTGTATGCAAAGGATATCAAATGGGCATATACACTGCCATTTTTGATAATAATGAGAAGCATATCCTGGGGATATGTATCATACAAGGACAGGATAAATGCTCGTATCGCTCATCCATTGTATCTGATGGAATGTGCGATACTTGTGGGTGTTTTGCTTGTTGCATGGGCTGAGAGTAATTATTCTAGCCCGGTGATCAGAAAAAGGATATCTATTCTTTTAACCGTTGTATTTGTTGTGGCAGGAATCATCAATGCCATGTTCACACCGGCTGCAGTCAAGGATGTAAAACACAAAGCAGAGCTAAGAGAGATCAAGAACAGAGAAGCTGATCTTCTCTATGCCTATACATCCGAAAATCCGAGAACATATTATTTGCTGGATGTATATTCAACTGTGGATTATACGGAACAGATATTTACTGAAGATGTACATAAGAAGGGTAATACTCAATTGGCCGGAGGATGGGCAGCACTAAGCCCTCTTGATACATACAAGCAGAGTTTTTATGAAGATATCGATTCATGGCAGTTTATTACATCGACTGAGAGAGAAGGATTGATATCAAAGGATACGATCTGTGATAATAACGGAGAAACAGTTTTCTACGTATATAATGTTAAGGATGTCAGATGAAAAAAGTAAGCTTTTGCATACCATGTTATAAAAGTGAACAGACTCTTACCAAAGTAGTGGATGAGATAAGGTCTTCGATGGAAGAACTATCAGATAAGTATGAGTATGAGATCATACTTGTCAATGATGCTTCTCCAGACGGAACATTTAATGTTATATGCAAATTGGCAGATACCTATCCAAACATCACGGGTATCGATCTTGCAAAGAATTTCGGACAGCATGCGGCTCTTATGGCAGGATTTGCACATGTATCAGGAGATATACTCGTATGCCTTGATGATGATGGTCAGACTCCCGCAAATGAAGTTTACAAGCTTCTTGATAAGATCGAAGAGGGAGAGGATGTTGTCTATGCTAGATATGATCACAAGAAGCATTCTCTGTTTAGGAATTTCGGAAGCTTTATCAATGAAAAGATGACGGAATTTTTGCTCGGGAAGCCTAAAGAACTCTATGTATCAAGTTACTTTGCGGCGAAGAGGTTTATTGTTGATGAGATGTTAAGATATGACAAGTCGTATCCTTATGTGATAGGACTGGTACTTCGATCAACAAAGAGGATCGCAAATGTAAATGTTGATCATAGAGAAAGAGAAGTAGGAAGATCGGGATATACCTTGGGAAAACTGCTCGGTCTGTGGATGAACGGATTTACCGCATTTAGCGTTAAACCGTTACGCATAGCTACATGGACGGGCATATCATGTGCTATACTTGGTTTTATTTATGGTCTTTATACCATTATAAAGAAATTTGTACTGGGAGATGCTGTTGCAGTAGGTTTTTCTGCACTGATGTCTTCGGTTATGTTCATAGGCGGCATGATACTGTTCATGCTGGGAATATTGGGTGAATATATCGGAAGGATGTATATAAGCATGAACAATGCTCCTCAGTACGTAATAAGAGAAGTTGTCAAAAAGCATTAAATGTATATGGAAGATAAAAAGACAAATGACAAGAAGATAAATATGCCTGATACAGCATATGCTGTTATGGTATCGTTATTTGGAGCTGTGGGTGTAACGGGTACGATAGCCGTTTCGTATGAATTATCATATACCAACAGCTTTCTTGCATTTATCTTTTTTGTTGTAAGTATCTTAGCGATTAAGGATATCTGCAAGGATTTCAGAAACGCAAATATCAGAGCAAAGATATTTGCGTATATATTTTCTATGCTTATTTCGGCCGCACTGCATATGGGTGCGCAGCTTGAATGCTATGAAAATGTGAATTTCAAGCAGATTACGCTGTATGTGTTTACTGTTTTGCTCGCTGTTTATCTTGCACCGATCATCCATCATATGTGGATGAAAGTGCCGGCAATGATCGATGGTTCCTTTGTAAAAAAAAACGATGAAGAAACAATCAAGTACACCTGGGTCTGGCTGATCATCTTTCTTTTATGGTTGCCGACTTTCTTTGCGTTTTTTCCGGGAGCGTTCGTATATGATGCTACAGAAGAGTATACAGAGGTGATCTCACGTAGTTTCAGTATGCACCATCCTCTGTTTCATGTTCTCATGCTTGGCGGGATAGTTCATCTGGCTGAGTACTTGGGCCTTGGAGCCAATGCAGGTATTGCTGCATATACTCTGTTTCAGATGATCGCTTTTTCTGCAGTGCTAGCATATCTTATCCACTGGCTTGGGATGAGAGGAATGAATAAGAAATATCAGCTGATCTCTATACTATTTTTTGGTCTGTTTCCGATATTTCCCATGTATGCAGTGTGTTCTGCAAAAGATACGCTGTTTTCCGCAACGTTTTTGATGGTCAATATTTTACTGGTTGAGTATTCGCTTAGCGCAAAGACCTTCTTTGATAAAAAGATGCTATTGTTTGTTGCTTCATCAGTTATA
>JAEEUS010000078.1 GCA_016290615.1 Lachnospiraceae bacterium
TTCCTTTTTATCGGGGATGACAGGCAGATCATCTGTCCCTAAAAGTCCTGTATTTCCTAAGTATTCTTCCATTTGTTTTCCTCCTTAAAATAAAAATGAGAGGATATATCCTCCCTAGTCAAAAACTATCGTTGCTTCTTTAATGGTCGCATCCTCGCCTGCAGTCGCATAGTCAGTCTTGCCGCAGCCGCATCTGTAATGATTGATGCAGTCATTGCCGCCTTCAGCTTTGCCGCATCCGAGTGTGTAATATACTTCCGTGTGATGACCTGTAACCTGTTCGCACTGGCCGTAGTTGCCGTCCATTCTGGCTCCGCATTTATTGCAGTACCAATATTCACCGTATCCTACACCCCAGTCTGTAGTTGCTGATCCGCCGCAGTGTTCATCGACTTCCTCCTCATGTCTTACACTGTAGCAGCCTCCTCCGTAGGCAGAGCTTCCTGAGTGGTGATGAATGTTATATACCGGCTGACAGATACATCCGTCTGCATGGTCACTTATGTAGTCTGCAGATACGACCGTGCCGTCACTTAGCTTATGCTCATGATAGATATAGCTTATGTGAGCATTGGGTACATCTGCCTTGCCGTCTGTATAGCCTCTGTTATAGGCATTACTCGTGTCCACTGTCCATGAGTTTGGATAATAGCCGCTCTCATAGGTTCTCTGATCTATGCCGCTCGGTACAAAGTCCTCCTGATGTTCCCGCTCTGGCATAGAGCCGTCTACGTATGTATTGTTTAATCCGTCATAGACTCTTGTGCCTTCAAGCATCTTTTCGGATTCAACATTTGCTACATCTGTACCGATAATGCTTATACCGTTTGCAAGTACTGAGAAGATGGCATCCCTGTTCTGTGCTATGCCCTTGTCAGTAATGGCGGATGCTATAAGTTCTTTACCATCACTGACAAATTGAAAAACCAGCTGAATGTTTTCATTGATCTTATCGAGTTCTTCCTTTGTTGAATCATTTCCCTGTGTGAATGAGAGGGAAAGTGAGTCGAACTTGTTATTGATAGTCTGGTCAAGTTCATCAAAGTCCGCATTAACCAGTGCTTCAAGATCATTTATAAGCTTTGTATACTTATCTTCCATGTCTGTAAGCGTATCCTTTATCTGGCTCATGTTTTCAGTCTCGATCTTTGAAAGTGAGCTTTCCATTGTCTTAAGCTTGCTTGCAAGATCCTTTGAATTGGAATCTTCCTTTGATGAGAGTTCCTTTATAAGATCGTTTATCTTTTCATGACTGTCAGAAAACTCCTTATCGATCGTTGTGATGGATTCCTTTATCGTGTTGTACTGGGTCTTAAGCTCGTTTTGGTTTGTGCTTCCTTTTCCCTCAAGCTCTTTTATCAGTGTCTCGATGTTTTCCTTTGTGGTCTTTATCTGGGAATTCATCTGGCTAAAGTCGTTACCGATCCTTTGAGTTGAATCCTTATAGGTTACACTGAGTTCTGAATAGCCGTTTTCGCTTGTTTCAGAGTATTCGCTTAAAAGGCTTTCGTTTGCCGATATGGACTCTTCAACGCTTGTAAGATAGTCTTTGATACTGTTAAGCTCATCGATCATCTCTCCTGATATCTGATCAGCATTCTCCATGCATTCGGCTTCTACCTGATACATCTCATCGATGGTCTCCTTTTTATTCTTCTCAAGCCTGTTTGCTGTGGAAAGGTATGTGATACCTCCTATGATGAGGGCTATGATGGCAAGTATGACCACTGTGATCACAGTTAACGGCCATGACTTTGTTTCCCTTCCGAAATCATTCATTTCTGTTGCGTTATCTTCTTCATCGAAGAATTCTTCCAAGTTTTTGTTTTCTTCATTCATAATGCTTTCCTCCTTTAATGAAAAAAGAGCCATCAAATGATGACTCTTTGGTTAATAGTTCCATATTTAATTGTATCTATATAAATCCGCGCAGATTATATACTTTTCTGTTAGTACTTTTCACTCCTAAAATGACGCAGGCACCTTCCCGAAGAAAGATGCCTGTATCAAACTTTTTAACGGATCGTTTCCGCTGTATTGTTAGATATTTTATTCCTTATAATATAGACTACCTAAGGTAACGGTTTTGCGGATACCCTACTTTTAACGATGGCCCAGAGAAGCTCATGGATATTGATCGTGTCGTTTATCTAAACTTCTTCCTCAAATTCATCATCAGGATCGTTTGCATCATCATCTTCATCTTCTTCAGACTGCTTTTTCTTTAATTTATAAAAGTATATGCCGCCTCCTGCTATCGCTGCTATGAGCATGATGCCGATCGGTGTTTTTCTTTTCTCTTTTTCCTTTACGGGTTTACTCTCTGTTTCCTGATCATCTTTTGTTTCATCCCTGCTCTGTTTCGGTATCATATATACGGTTGTCTCACCTGTATCTATACTGTTGCCGTCATAGTTTACAAAGTTAAGAAGATCATTCTCGCTGGCTTCCGTAAGAAGATAGGCTTTCTGGTTGTCATAGCTTTCATCAACAACGATATAGAATACCTTGTCCGATTTTGTCTTTACCGTAAAGAACTGCTTTGATCCTTTTGCAGTACCGGAGATATCACCTTGCTTAAAGGCCTGATAAGTGACATTCATAAGATCATCTCCGTCTTCATCGGTATGACTTATTATCTGACCGGTTGCACTTGTCGGTTTTGTCGCATCATTTGACTGGGGATTATCAATGCCTTTATCGGTATTGCTCTTTGTTTTTTCTCCAACATAGTACGGATTGTATACTCTTAAAGTGTTTGTCCTGTTAAGTGCATTGTCTGAAGCATATATAGTGAAATACTCCTTTGTTTTTTCAAGATCCTTAAGATTGATGCTTATCATGCCGTCAGTAAACTGTGTATAGTCTATCCCTTCAACGTTTATCAGTTTAGGTCCGCTTATATCATCGCTTATCTTTATCGTAAGATCCTCTCCTTTGATAAATGCACTGACTTTCGGAGCTATGTCATCAAAGTTTGTTATCTTCTTTTCAAGCTCTACCGTATCATCATCGCCGTTTTTGTAGTGATATCTTATCTTTACGTATGCTGTGCAGTTTTTGTTTACGCTAAAGCTCTTTGTATCTGTTATATCCTTATAGGCGGAATGATCGAGCTTTACTCTGATGCTCTCAAGGCTCTTGTCATCATCTTCACTTGTCTCAACACGGATCAGGCTGGCGCTGTTTATATATGAGTCGTCAACAACTATCCTGTCGAGTGTGCTGCAATGAGCTTTCATACAGCATGAACAAATCAAAAAAGCCCCCGAAAGGACTGTCAAAATTATCTTATTCATCTTTTACCTCGCTTTCTTTTATACAGGCTCTGACTTTTTTAAAGGCTGTCTTTTCCTGATCATTTAAGTTCATGATCAGCCTGAAGTTATTCCTGTCTCCTATGATCCTTCTTATCTGATCAAGCTCACTTCTTGTTACGATCAGTATCCTGTCATCATTTATTATGCTTTCATATTTTTCGGGATCAGTATCGTATAAGTCCATTGCCCGTATGTTTGTCTTTTCTTTTGTCTGTTTTATTATCTGTAAGATATTCGCAGCTTTCATTTCAGTCTCCTCCCTTAACCATGAATCTGGGATTTAAGCATTTACCTTCTTTATCAGTTATCTGCAGATGAAGGTGAGGTCCCGTAGAATAGCCTGTGCTCCCTACATTTCCTATGATCGAATCGTAATCCACCTCATCCCCTTCAGATACATTCCTTTGAGAAAGATGCATGTAGTGGCATCTGTATCCGCTCTCATCCTCTACAACCACGTAGTTGCCTTCGATATCCGAGTATGTGCTCTTTATCACTATGCCCTTTGAGCAGCTTTTTACAGGTGTGCCGTCCGGCATTCCTATATCAATTCCTCTGTGAAACTTTTCCTTTCCCGATATGGGATGGATCCTCCATCCGAATTCGCTGGTGACTCTGTCAGACCAGCCGATCAAAAAAGGATTGTGAAAGGCCTGATGGCCGCCCCCGCTGTCATTATATGATTCGTAAAGATCCTTTTTATCTTCATTTATACGATCCGCCATAAGATCATCCCACGGCATCTTTACGATCTTTAATGAAAACACCTTTATTTCTTTTTCATTTTCTGTCACAGTCTCAGTCTTAGTTTCGACCCTGTACATGTCATTAAAGAGTTCATTCAGCTCGTTTCTTATAAGACTCAGATCATAGCCTTCATACATAGCGGAAAGATATGCCATGAGCTTATACGGATCATGACCTATCTCATCGTCAAAATCTATGATGTATCTGTCATAACCCGGATAATGTTCTTCTATGTTATCCAGGATATCCTGAAGATCGGCTTCCATCTTTGTATAGTAGTTCTCACAGTCTGTCATATCAAAGTCAGTTGAAAGGCTTAGGCCTGACATGTAGGTACCCACAGCCTGAGCCATGCCGTGAAAGATGATACCCGTACCGGCTATGGCTGATACAATGAATGAAAGACATATCGCAGCAATAACAAGACCGGTCTGATTTCTTTTGATGATACGCTTTATCTTTGATGCTATCTTTCCTGATAAGGAAAGCTTCATATCAGATAAGAATAGCTCATCATCTTTCCTTGCTTTGATGAATCTTTTAAGATTCTTCTTTTCCTGGATAAGAAGATCCATATCGGATACCGTCTTTCTTTTTGGCCTCTTTAATGCATTCGGTATGAAACGAGTGCTTAAAAGGAGTGCATTTTTCTTAAGATATCCTACAGATTTATAGGTATCGGACTGTATCTTTACATTATCTTTCTCATCATATGTATGATATTTAGCATGATCATATATATCAGTAATAAGATCGGCTTTCCTTTTTCTTATAAGACGTTTTCTGTATGCTGTTTTTTGCACACTCTGTTCTTTGTTTTCTGTCCTGTCGTTATTTATCGTATTTTTCGGATTCAGCTGCTTTTTAAAATATTCAAGGCTTTGCCTTTCTCTAGTCGTGAGCTTTTTACTCTTTTCTTCTTTATAAATATCTTCTTTACTGTCTTTAGATGTGATAAAGCGCCTTTTCTTTGAAAGGTCTTTTTCTTTATACTTTTTATCAAGGAATATTCTCTTGGAAATCCTGCTCTCATTTTCTTTTTCCTCCCTGTTAACACTTATGACATTATGTCCTGCTCTTTTTACTTTTGATCTTGATGCGGCAGGATTATCTTTACCGTTTTCATAATATGTCTCATATATGCTTTCTTCATTATCCTCAAAGGATCTATGCTTTGTATCTTTTATATACGCGTGATCATATACAGGCAGTTCATTTCTTCTTATGACTCTTTTTGCTTCCTGTCTTAACAGGGATTCGTTCTCTATGTTTTGCTTTGCCTGTTTAGTGTTCATGTCTGCCCCGCTTCCAAAAGCTTTGTCGTTATGAGCCTGTAGGTGAGCGTATCCTCATCTATCCTGTTTACAAAGGGCAGGATCGTATCCCCAAATATCAAAAGCCCTTCACCCTTGTTTCTTGTTAAGAGACATTTATACTGATCCTCGGAAAGTTTAAGAGCTTGCGAGAGTCTGTCTGCATCACCGCTTGACTGACCGAGAAGTATATAGCAGTCAGTGTTATAAAAGATCGACTGCGCAGCACTCGAATCCAAAAGATCGGATACATTCTGAGTGACGCCCATCGGTATGCCTCCCCATTTCCTGAATCTTTTGTATATCTCCTTTGAATACTGCGCTGTCTGGGCTCTCGATAACAGAAGATGGAATTCATCGCATATATAGCGCGTATATTTCTTTTTATCCCTGTTTGCGGCTACCCTGTTCCATACAGTCTCCTGTACGATGAGCATGGCTATGCTCTTTAGCTGATCTCCCAGCTCCTTTAGGTTGAAGCTGATCACGCGGTTGCTAAGATCTACGTTTGTCTTATGGTTAAAAAAGTTGAGCGATCCGTGTACATATACCTCTATCGCTTCTTTTAAATACGCTGCTCTTTCTCCCTGCTGTTTTGAAAGCTCGTTATAGAAATCCTCAAGAGTAGGTATATCCTTAACATCCTTTGATTCTACAAAGTCCGCATATATCCTTCTTATGCATCTGTCTATTATAGATTTGTCGTTTGCTTCTCCTTTTCCTTCTCCAAGTATCAGTTCATAAACAGCCATCAAAAGCTGGCTCTTGTCTGAAATGGGATCTGCATCCCAGTCACAGTCGGGATCTATATCGAATAGATTTATGTAAACCTTTCCTGCCTGGCTTAAGACAATCTCGACACCGTTTAATATCTTTACCACAGGTCCGTATTCTCCTTCGGGATCCTGGATGAGGATGTCATCCTCAAGCTTAAAATACGTCTGAAGTATCAATAGCTTTACCTCACTCGACTTGCCTCTTCCGGGTGTACCTAAGATGAGCGTATTGGGATTGGCCAGGGTCTTTACATCAGCCGCTATGATATTTCCCGTTATCCTGTTTGTTCCAAAGCACAGACTGTCCCCGTACTGGACAAGTTCCTTTATCTTGAAGGGAAGAAACATCCCAAGGCTCGTGGTAGTAAGCTGTCTCCTGATATTCAGGCTGTTTACACCGATAGGCAGAGTGGAGAAGAATCCGTCCTCCTGCTGATGCTCCAACTTTACAAGTTCGCAGTTTTCCTCGCTTGCCATGGCTCTTATATCCGAATAATTCTTTTCAAGCTTAAGTACGCTATCAGCCATGAATACAAAAGTGATGCAGACCATGAACATCTTTTCATCATTCTGCGTCAGTCCGCTTAAAGTCTTTTCCGCAGCCTCAAGATCGGCTCTTAAAGGAGCAGAGACATTTGCCATCGAATAGCCTCTGTTTGATGCATCTCTCTGTTCGTCTATAACCTGCTTTTGCAGATCCGATACAAGTCTCTTAACAGATCTTAAGGCGATCTGTCTGTTGACAGGTTCTATATGTATAGAGGCTATCATCTCGTTTGGTCCGTCTAGCAGCTTTGTCAAAAACCTGTCAGATAGCTGTGATGCGCATATATAAAGCCCGGCAGATAAGTAGTGTCTGTTTCCTATCATGAATCTGTCGGGCCTTTTTCCGAATGCGAATGAATGATTTATTATCTGCTGCTTTTCATTTAAGTTTCCGTTTTGCATGCTGTTAAAATTTAAACTCATCTTTTCGTCTGACGGATTTAGCATGTAGAACAGATAATGCGCTCTTTCATATCCGGCAAGCATTCTCGAATCTATTCCCAGCTTGTCGTTAAGATCGTTTCTTACTCTTTCACAGTATTCAAGAGCCTTTGAAAATGCGTTCCTTTGATCGGCGCTGTATGTGATGATCAGAAACATCTTCTTTTCAAGGCCCTTGTTTCCGCTCTTAAGGTGCTTTTTAATATCTTCATTCATCTCATCTATCACCTTTTTATGAGATCTGTCTGTTTTTCTTTTTGGCTTTATCATAAGTCTTTCATACATCGCTCCCGTATCGGATCTGCGGTTATAAAAGCCAAACTGATAGCTGCATTTACTGTCAAACGTGTTTAGAAACATGCACCACATGCTCCAGAAGTCCTTCTGGTCACTGTCATCGAGCTGGTGATAGTTTATATCCGTAAGTTCTAACATTATCGAATACTTTGAATTACCCAGATAGCATATGCCGTTTTCATACAGTCTCTTAAAGGGAACGCTCTCTGCAGCGCTCAGTCTTTTCCTGTCTTTAGTATTATCTCTGTTTTCATTTCCCGTTATTTTCGTAGTCTTTGTCACCGGTCGTATCTTATCCTTAAGATACTGCTCCTTTACATAGTTTTTTATAACGGTTTCAAGACTCTGACCGTTCTTCTTATACATAGCAAGCAAAAAGAACGGCACCATGATAATGACCATGAGTATCCCTGCTATATCAGTACCTATGAAATCCTTCGTAAAGAAATAGACGGGGAACGCGCATATCGCCGCCAGGACAAAGCATATGATCTGACGTTTCGTAAGACCGAATGCGACCTTTGTCTCATAGGCGGCAAAATCCGTATTTATCGAAGAATAAAACATCCTTACCTCCTTTATAATGTCAGTGTGCATTAAAGAGGCTCTTTGAAAGGCTTCCGGTGTGATACAGGGATACGGCAAGTACCAGAGTATATGCAAGGATAGAAAACAGTGACATATGCATATCACTTGATATGGTCATGTTTCTGATAAGGACCGCATATATTCCTACGCACAGTGTCATAAAGAATCCCTGGAAAGCCAGAGCAAGAACCCCTCTTATATAATTTGTTCCTATAGTCCCCCATTCCCTGTTTGTCAGTGTCGCAAAAGGTACGGGGCTTACCGATACATACAGATATATCTCGATCATACGTCCAAACATAATGGTGGTTATTATGACTGATAAGATCTTTGTAAAGAAGCTTATGATCAGCGTTTCAAGTGTAAGCAGGAATAACTCCGACAATTCCATGTCCTGCATCCCGCCAACAAGCATGTTCATAGTATTAGAGGCATCTATTGCCGTATCACTTGATATGACTTTAGATGCCTCGTTTACTATGTACTGGCCAACGTCAAAGAATGCCAGTGTTATATCGAGTGTATGAGAAACAAGTTCAACCGCGATGACCATCTTAAAGAAGTATTTAAAAAAGTCAGCTGTTGAAAACTCGTTTCCGTGGTTTCTTTCAACCACCATGTTTATGAGTTCATACACCAGCACATATGTGAGTATCAGACCCGCTATCGGTACCATGACGTTTTCTGATAAGTTCCTTATAAGATCAAGGATGTCTGAATTGAAACTTCCCGGAGTCTGACCTGCGCTTATCGCGATCTGTCCTGCCCTTTCGTTTACGTATTCAAACATCGAATTAAGATTATCAATACAGACGCCCATCAAGAATTCCCTGATGTATTCAATGATCGTTTCAAGCAGTTTTTCCATCAGCCAAACAGATCCGCCAGTAGCGGAACAACCTGTGTTCCGATGAGGATGATACCACCGCCTGCGACAAATTGCTTAATGCCCTGACTCTTTGCTTATGTGTGATAAAGAAGCAATAGAAGTGCAAAAAATTTTGCCGTTCCTATCCGACACTTGGCCATTGTGTCGGATAGGTCGGGCGGTTATTCGG
>JAEEUS010000019.1 GCA_016290615.1 Lachnospiraceae bacterium
TTCAGACTCGATCCGAGACGGACTGTTTTCTACGGTATATGTAAGGCATGCAGTGAGAAGGAATAGATATCAGATGAAAAGATTGATCTCAATGGCGTTTGCGCTCACACTGCTTTTGTGGCTTTTTTCATCCGCGCATTTCCTTGCTCTTGAAGCGGGACATGACTGCCATGATGAAGACTGCCCGATATGCACCTGCATACAGATCTGCACCAACATGCTAAAAAACATGTCAAATGCTCTTATTGAAGTAGCACTTGTCATAGCTTTTTTGACGGTAAGATCATATACACCTTATTTTTGTGAGTATATACGAACAGCTGATACTCCGATAACAAAAAAGATCCGTTTGAACAATTGATGTAAGAAAGAAAACTCACATCAGAATAAGAAACGGAGAAAGATAAAAATGAAAAGAATAACAGCGATAATAACAGCTGCCGTAATGCTTGCATGCTGCCTTTGCGGGTGTGGTGCAAATACGGTCACAGCAGAAAATGATAACAGACTAAAGATAGTAACTACCATATTTCCCGAATACGACTGGGTCATGAACATACTCGGAGACAAGGCAGGCGATGCCCAGGTGACAATGCTTCTTGATAACGGAGTGGACCTTCACAGTTATCAGCCCACAGCACAGGACATTATGAAGATATCCACATGTGATCTGTTCATATATGTCGGAGGAGAATCCGATGAATGGGTAGAGGATGCATTAAAGGAAGCCACAAACAAGGATATGAGAGTGATCAACCTCTTAGACGCGCTTGGTGACAAGATCAAAGAGGAAGAGATCGTGGAAGGCATGGAAGCCGAAGAAGAGGAAGCTGATGCTGAAGAAGAGGAGGAAGAGCCTGAGTATGACGAGCATGTATGGCTCTCTTTAAAAAATGCCCAGATATGCTGCGATGCCATCTGTGAAAAGATCTGTGAAGCCGATAATTCAAACGCACAAAACTACAGGGACAATACTAAGGCCTACAACAAGAAGCTTTCTGATCTTGATGCGCAGTATAAGAGTACTGTTGATGAAGCAAAATATCATACACTTCTGTTTGGAGACAGATTCCCGTTCAGATATATGACGGATGATTATGGGCTTGATTATTATGCAGCATTTGTAGGGTGTTCTGCTGAAACGGAAGCAAGTTTTGAGACGATAGTATTCCTGTCAAATAAGACCGATGAACTTTCGCTTCCTGCCATAATGACAATAGAGGGAACAGAACACAGGATAGCAGAAACTATCAGGGATAATACAAATAATAAGGATCAGAAGATACTGACTCTTGATTCAATGCAGTCTGTGACCAAAGATGATGTAAAGAATTCTGTCACATATATTTCGATAATGGAGTCAAATCTTTTAGTTCTAAAGGAAGCAATAAACTGAAGATAAGAAACGGAGAACACTGATATGTCTTATATAACGGTGGAGAATCTAGAGGTAGGCTACGATAAGAGCGTAATAAGCGAAAAACTGAATTTTAAGATAGAAAGCGGCGAGTATCTGTGCATAGTCGGAGAAAACGGTTCCGGCAAGACTACCCTTATGAAGACTCTGCTCGGACTTATAAGGCCTGTCAGTGGTCAGATAAAGAAAGCGGACGGACTTGAAAACGGCGAGATAGGATATCTGCCGCAGCAGACTGTTGTTCAGAGAGACTTCCCGGCATCTGTTAAAGAGATAGTGATGTCCGGATTCCAGGCTCGATGCGGTTTAAGACCCTTTTATAATGCACAGGAGAAAAAGCTTGCATTGGAAAATATGGAACGCATGGGTATAACTGAGCTTTCCGATCAGTGCTACAGGGAACTCTCCGGAGGACAGCAGCAGAGAGTGCTGCTTGCAAGGGCGCTTTGCGCAACAAGAAAGATCCTGCTTTTGGACGAGCCGGTAGCCGGACTTGATCCGAAGGTTACAGCGGATATGTATGAGCTTATCTCGTCACTTAACAGGGAAGGCATCACGATAATCATGATAAGCCATGATATTGCGGCAGCCACGAGGTATGCCGATCATATCCTTCATATCGGTGAGCGCATATTCTTCGGAACAACGGAAGAATATCTTGAAAGTGACATCGGAAAAAGCTTCATGACCTTGCAGAAAGGCGGTGAAAACAAATGATAGAAACTCTTTCTATTTATTTTGATCATAGATTTGTTGTATACGCATTTATAGTGGGTATTCTTATAGCATTAAGCTCATCTCTTTTAGGAGTGACGCTTGTGCTAAAGAGATTTTCTTTTATCGGAGACGGACTTTCACATGTGGCATTCGGAGGAATGGCCATAGCCAGTGTTTTAAGCCTTACAAACAAGATGATACTCATACTGCCCATAACCGTGATATGTGCGATCCTGCTTTTGCGGACAGGACAGAATACAAGGATAAAGGGAGATGCGGCGATAGCTATGATATCTGTAGGCGCTCTTGCATTCGGATATCTTATCTTAAATATTTTTTCAGCATCATCAAACCTAACGGGAGATGTATGCTCGACGCTTTTCGGCTCGACATCGATACTTACTCTGACTTCATTTGAGGTATCGCTGTGTGCTGTTTTGTCGATAGCCGTAGTTTTGATCTTCATCGTTTTTTACAACAAGATCTTTGCCGTGACTTTTGATGAGAATTTTGCAAAGGCAGTCGGAACGAAAGCTGACGGATACAATCTTCTCATAGCGGTTGTGATAGCGATAATAATAGTGCTTGCAATGAACCTTGTGGGTTCGCTCCTCATATCGGCACTTGTCATATTTCCTGCTCTTTCTGCTATGAGAGTATTCAAGAATTTCAAGTCAGTAACAATATTTGCTGCGATCATCTCGGTAATATGTGCCCTGATTGGCATGCTGGTATCGTTACTTTCGGGAACGCCTGTCGGATCGACAATAGTTGCAGTCAATGTGGCTGCTTTTGCTGTCTGCAGTCTGATAGGAGCTCTGTTGGGAGTGGAAAAATGAAAAGATATATCAGTGTTTTTGTGTGTATGATTTTATGCCTGTCTATCTGTGCCTGCTCACCAAAAAACGATTCAACAGCTACAAGAACAAACGGGTATTCTCAGCAGACCGTAAATGATGTGCTTAATGAAAAGATGGCTGAAGAAGACGGCGCGAATATACCTGCTGTAACACCTTCGCCTTCACCTGAAGCAATACAGCCTGAAGAGAATAAATCAGTTTTGGAAGCTGAGAGAGAGGCTATGACTCATGACGGAATAGATGTGGATCTTACGATGCTCTCAAGCAGCATGATCTATGCTGAGGTCTACAACATGATGACTGTTCCAGACGACTACGTGGGAAAAACCGTCAGGATGCAGGGAATCTATGATACGGTTTATGATGATAATACAAAACAACAGTATTATTTCTGCATCGTACAGGATGCCACAGCCTGCTGTGCACAGGGAATAGAATTTGTTTTGGAGGATGGAAGTGCTTATCCTGAACCGGGAGAAAATGTTACCGTTACGGGAAGATTCGAAACATACATGGAAGGCGAGAACATGTATTGCACACTCAGGGATGCTAAGATAATGTGATCTGTGTTATAATTATATAAGCTAGTAACTAGGAACAGAAACGGAGGGTTACCATGGAATTTGCACAATTACTCGAGAGCAGAAGAAGCATAAGAAACTATAAAAGCGGAATGAGGATAAGCGAGGATCAGATCAAGGTCATGATAGATGCTGCCATTCAGGCACCTACATGGAAGAATTCCCAGACAGGCCGCTACTATGTGGCTATGAGCGAGGATAAGATCAACTTTATCAGAAATCAGTGCCTGCCGGAATTTAACGCAAACAGCTGTGCCAATGCTGTAGCACTTATCATCACAACATACGAGACAAAACGTTCCGGATTTGAGAGAGACGGATCTGCCACAAACGAACTCGGAGACAAGTGGGGCGTATACGATCTCGGACTTCAGAATGAAAACCTTGTATTAAAGGCAAGAGAGACAGGTTATGATTCACTCATCATGGGTATAAGAGATGCCGACAAGATAAAGGCTGAATTTGATATACCCGAGTCACAGGAAGTTGTAGCAGTAATAGCCATAGGTGTTCGTGAAAACGATGTGGAAAAGCCAAGGCGCAAGACTCCCGATGAAATCACCAGATTTTTCTAGGTCATAAAATCACACAAAAAAGGAGAAGACAATTCGTCTTCTCCTTAATTATTTCTTATCTTATGTCTCTTCTATGCTGTGGAACAGGTCTCTGTACCATTCGAGAGATCCGAGGTATGCCTCGTATACTGCATCCATTGACATTTCATTTATCAGGAGTATCCTTGAAACTTCCTGCCAGTCGCCTGCTTCGTAAACCTGAATGAAATCAAGGACATCAACAAAAGGTCCGTCATGGGTTACCAAAGCTCTGCTGATATTCTTAGAAACCTTCAGAAGTGCCAGAGCTTCCTCCATGGGCTTGTTAAGGATTATATCAACTACTGAGAATAGTCCCATCAAAAACAGTTCAGGGCCGAATACACCAAGTTCAAACTGACCGGATATGTTTTCTGCAAACTTTGCTCTGAGAAGAGAAAGACGCATGATCTCACTGGGCCTGTCTGCACACAGCTGCTGTGTGATGGCTGTGGTGATCCATTTCTTGAGTTCTTTCTGTCCGAGCATCGCCGCAGCATGTCTTATTGACGTTATCTCTGTGGCTGAATGACTTACCTTGTTAACCATCTTTAACAGCGAGATGATGAGCGCTGTATCTCTACCGATGATATCGGCAGCTTCGGTAAGTTCAAAGTCTTCGCTGTTAACAAGATTTAAGAGTGATATATAGTTGAGCTTTAACGGAGAAACCGTCGTATTGCCCTTTGTGATGGGCATACGGTAAAATGATCCCTCAAACAGATAATAACCGCCTTCTATCTTTAGGCTGTCAAACATACCCAGACTGTCAAGGTCGCTGGCAATGAGCTTGATCTTGGGATAGATCTGGCTGAAGTATATCTTTGCCTTTGAAATGACTATCTTCTTGTGATTTAAGAGGATATAGTCCATAAGTCTGAGTATAGGTTTGTATGGTTCAAAATCATTTACATCCAGACCGCGGATAGCGAATTTGTATCCCTGATCCCTGAGCAGCATTATACGCTCGACAAACTGAAACTCGGGTTCAACCGAATTGTCGATAACAAGAACCATGCGGTTGTGTTCCGCCTCGCACTGCTCGCTTATATCGGAAAACAGCGATACACTCGTGATGGGCACAAACAGTTCGCAGTCTGTAGACAGAGTGTCCATACCCAGACTGTTTATAACTTCAAAGCCCGGATTGTTTACCGCATCGAACATCGCAGATGTACTCATTACGGTTGGATCCAGAAAAGAATTCTTTTTCTGGCTCGATATAGAATAAGCACGCACTGACATGCTCTCGTCAAAAAGTGGAATAAGTGTTACAAGCATGTGGTCTCCCTTGTATTATCGTAAAATCACGTCAATAGCTATAAAAACACATATCTATATAAATTTTACACCCAATTAGCCTATTTCACAAGAATTTTCAAACAATAATCGATACTTTACAAGGATAAAATTAAGGTTTAGAATGTAATAGTTAAATCCTAATAATATGAAAGAAGGGAAATAATTATGGAGAAAAAGAATCTGGACTGGGGCAATTTAGGCTTCGGTTACGTAAAAACTGACTATCGTTACGTTTCAAACTACACAAACGGAGCATGGGATGCAGGTGTCGTGACCGAGGATGATCAGATCACGATGAGTGAGTGTGCCGGTGTTCTGCAGTATGCGCAGACAATTTTTGAAGGTCTTAAGGCATATACTACAGAGGACGGAAAGATCGTCACATTCAGACCTGACCTTAATGCTGACAGAATGATGGATTCGGCTGCACGTCTTGAGATGCCGATCTTCCCCAAGGAAAGATTTTTAGATGCTATAGATAAGGTAGTAAGTGCTAATGCAGCATGGGTACCTCCGTATGGCTCAGGTGCAACACTTTACTTAAGACCCTATATGTTCGGTATCAATCCCGTTATAGGTGTTAAGCCTGCTGATGATTATCAGTTCAGAGTATTTGCTACACCCGTAGGTCCTTACTTCAAGGGCGGAGCAAAGCCTCTTACAATAAAGGTTTCAGACTTTGACAGAGCAGCACCGAACGGAACAGGTATGATCAAAGCCGGACTTAACTATGCGATGAGCTTACATGCAATCGTAACAGCTCACAAGGAAGGCTTTGACGAGAACATGTATCTTGATCCCAAGACACGTACAAAGGTCGAGGAGACAGGCGGAGCAAACTTCTTATTCGTAACAAAGGACGGAAAGGTAGTAACTCCCAAGTCAGGAAGCATACTTCCTTCTATCACAAGAAGATCACTCGTACAGGTTGCAAAGGATTATCTGGGACTTGAAGCTGAAGAGAGAGAAGTTTACTTTGATGAACTCAAGGATATGGCTGAATGCGGTCTCTGCGGTACAGCAGCTGTTATCTCTCCTGTCGGCAAGGTTGTTGATCACGGTAAAGAGATCTGCTTCCCTTCAGGAATGAACGAGATGGGACCGATAACAAAGAAGCTTTACGATACACTCACAGGTATTCAGATGGGAAGAATAGAAGCTCCCGAAGGCTGGATAAGAGTTATAGGTTAATAAATGTAATGAAAGCGAGCATCAAGAGGATGCTCGCTTTTTTAGTGGATAAAAGGCATCAGTTCAACAATGAATACCATGAGACAGGCCATTACCGAAACGGCAAACAGACTTGCTCCGCGCCATGCTAAGATTATCGCAAACACGAAAGCTATTGCACCGGCAGTAGGTGATGCGGTAGCATCCATCATAGCCGGGAATGTCATTGCAGCCAGTGTCACGTATGGCACGTAGTAAAGGAATGACCTGATAAATGTATTGGTGATTTCTTTCCTTATAAGGGTAAGAGGAAGAACTCTGATCGTATATGTGACGGCGGCCATTATGAACATGTATATGTATATATTGTGTGTCATGCGGCCTCCTTCTTCTCATCGCTTACCGGGAACAGGATAGCGGCAGCGGATGAAATGATAACGGTTATAAGTATTATGCGTGTTCCTGATGAAACAGATGCAACGGCAGGAACCCTTGATGAAAGATAGCTTACAAGCATCGATATGATGACAAGGGAAGCTATGATCTTATCTTTCTTTGAAGGCGGGATGATTATGGCTATGAACATTCCGTACAATCCGACGCTTAGAGCACTCACCACGTTTTCAGGCAGCAGATTTCCCATGACTACTCCCAGATAGGTTCCTATAGACCATGCGGGAACGGAGATCGCAGCGGCACCGTAGGTGTAGAAGGGATTAAGCTTTCCCGGAACGGAAACGCTTATCCCGAATATCTCATCTGTTATAAAGCATCCCAGCAAAAAGCGGTGTATGACATTCATCTTCTCTGAAAGCTTCTGAGAAAGCGCACAGCTAAGTAAAATGTATCTCGCATTTGCGACTAATGTCATGATGGCCAGCTCAAGGTATGCGGCATTTGCACCGATCAGTGTAAAGCCGACATATTCACCGGCACTGGCTGCATTGGTCGCTGATACTATCATGGACTGGAGTGCTGTCACGCCTGCTTTTTTTGCCACTATGCCAAGCGTAAATGCAACAGCAAAATAACCCATGGCTATAGGTACGCCATGTTTTATGCCCATAAGGAATGCTGTTTTGTTGTTATGTTCCATTTCTATGCTCATATGTAGAGCTCCTTTATCAAAACCTCAGCTTTTCTATTGTACCCACTTATGATAAAATTGTCTAGAAAAAAGGAGAAACGTACTCATTATGCTGCAGCTTGGTCAGGATATAGAAAACAGAACATTCAAACGCTGTTATCTTTTGTACGGCGATGAGGATTATCTGCGCAAACAGTATAAGGATAAGCTGCTTAATGCCCTTGTCAGTGAAGGCGATACCATGAATTTCAATCGCTACGAGGGCAAGGATATAAATATTGGTGAGGTCATAGATCAGGCGGAGACCATGCCGTTTTTTGCCGACAAGAGAGTTATCTTTATCGAAGACAGCGGTCTGTTAAAAAGCGGCGGAGAACAGCTTGCCGATTATCTTTCGGAAAGCGCTCCAGATACCGTGATAATCCTAAACGAATCTGCGGTTGATAAAAGAAGCAGGCTTTTTAAGGCGGTGACTTCTGCGGGAAGGGCCGTAGAGTTCATGAAGCAGCCTGAGGAAACAATTAGGAAATGGATACTGGGAAAAGTTAAAAAGGAAGGAAAGAGCATAGACATAAGGGCTCTTGATATCTTTCTTGAAAGAACCGGTAACGATATGACAACCATAAGCACTGAGCTTGAGAAGCTGTTTTCATATACGATGAACAAAAATGCGATCTCAACATCAGATGTGGAGGATATAGTTACAGTAAGCACAAGCTCAAAGGTATTTGACATGATATCAGCCATGGCTGAGAAGAAGCAGAGCGCGGCGCTTGAGATGTATCATGACCTTTTGGCTCATAAGGAGACTCCCTTCGGGATACTGGCTCTCATCACAAGACAGTTCAATATGATGCTTCAGATAAGCGAACTGCTTGAAGGCGGCAGTTACGGAAAGCGTATCGCTGAAACTTTGTCTATCCCTTCGTTTGCCGAGCAGAAATATGAAAGACAGCTTAAGAACTTCAGTAAAAAGACGCTAAGAAAAGCACTGGATGCATGTGCTGCGGCTGATGAGAACGTAAAGATAAAGGGAATGTTACCCGAACTTAGTGTTGAACTTCTGATAATCGAGTACAGCACCGTTAATATTCACAGTTAGATCAAGACGGAAATCGTATGATGGGTTGAACAGGAGGAGCGAAATGGGCATATTTGATAAGCTATTTAAAAAAGGCGAACTGAAAGAAGAACCAAAGGCCGAGCAGGCTTTGGCACAACAGGCAAAAGAGGCAGAAGCTGTCGGTTGGGATGCCATTGAGAAAGAGTTTTTGAGGGTATATCCAGGACAGACTAATCCTAAACACTATGGGACAATTATTAAATGGATCATGGGTGGAGATGATCCGCTCGATGGTATCAGCGTTTACGATGGCGGTGATTTCTGGCATTTTGTATCCTTCGGACTTACTGAGATATACGAAAAGGAATGTGAAGATCCTGAGATCAGTGGCTACGGCTATGAGCTGACATTTAAACTCAAGAAGAATCAGTTTGAAGACGAGGAAGCTGAGATAAAGTGCATTTGCGGTATTCTCCAGATGGTTGCCAGAATGGTATTTAAAAATGGAGACGTGTTCTTGCCTTTTGAATATCTCTACACCGGACAGACAGAGGGCATTGATGCGTATAGAAAGTCAAATCTGACCGGATTTATCACGATCAAGGATCCTACAGTTGAAACTATCGATACACCTAATGGCAAGGTTGAGTTTTTGGAACTCATTGGAATGACTGACGCAGAGCTTAAGACTTTGTCTGATAGAGCTTCTGTTGAAGCACTTTACAACAAACTGCAGTCGGATGTTACTGATTATCACAGGGAGTCGTTGGTTTGATAAGAACCCTTTAAGACCCTTTAAGAACCAGATAAAGTACGATAAATCGTACTGATACATATGCATACTGAAAGCATAGTCAGAGCACTTGCGGAGGTATGATATGGATAATAAGTCTTATATAGCAGTAACACTTTTACTTTTGATGACATTCTTTCTAGCCACAGGGATAAAGGCAAACGGAAGATCAAACAGGGTACCTGATATAACAGGGGAATACTACAGACAGATAGAGAGTGAATATCTGTCCGATGTCAGAGATAAACTTACGGACAACGGATTTTCAAATGCCGGTCTTTCGCTAACAAAACAGGTTGATGATAATGGGGCTTTTGACTATACGCTGTCAGTTCATCACAGACGTATAGATAAGATGGATGAGGCAGAAAGAGCAAAGCTTACCGATATGATCACCGAGAATGATATCGTTATCGACGGAAGAAAAACATCGATGGCGGTCAGATATATAGAATACTGATAATGCTTGGAAAGGGATATTTATGGAACCGAAGATTGGAAGCGTATACAGACATTTTAAAGGAAATCTCTATGAGGTAAAAGCTATAGCACTTCATTCGGAGACCGGAGAAAAGATGGTGGTCTATCAGGCTCTTTACGGAGATGGAGATACCTATGTAAGGCCATACGATTCATTTGTATCAAAAGTGGACAGGATCAAATATCCCGATGCAGATCAGGAATACAGATTTGAAGAGCAGAAGGCTCAGGATAGCCCCGATATAGATCCGATGGTCATGCAGTTTCTGGAGACTGAGGATTTTGAAGAGAAATTTACGATTCTTGGCGGATTGCACCACAGGATAACAAAGGATCAGATAGCGATCATGGCTATGTCTTTGGATGTAACGATAGAAGACAGCGAGATCGAGGATATGTATCGTCAGTTAAAGACCTGTGTCGATACAAGACGCAGATTTGAGACCACACGTTTAAGATAGTGTGATCAGAAAATGAACTTGATTGCTTCTTTTTCACATGATACCGAAATGAAGTCAGCCTTTGTTTCAACTTCGCCGTCGGTATGTACCCACAGAGGAGCTGAACTGCGTACGGTATACTGATGCGCACGGTAAATCTTTATACCGTCTTTTCCAACGTGTTCGCCGTTATGAGCTGTAGGAAGAAGCTTGACTATATTTCTCTTGCTTACATTGGATACGACGCAAAGATCGATCAGTCCGTCATGGTTTGATGCTTCGGGAGCAAACATGAAGCCACCGCCCTCGAATTTGTTGTTCATGCCGCCTATGAAGATCAGCTTGTCAATGGATATGGTCTCGCCGTTTTCTTCAAGAGTGAGTTCCGCATCCGCATATTTGAATGAAAGAAGCTGTTTTAAGCAGATAAGAAGATAGGACAGTTTGCCCAGTCCTATTCTGTTAAGAAAATTCTTTATACCAGAGGAAAGAGCTTCCTCGCATACAGCAGCATCATAACCGATACCGGTGCTGACTAAAAAGTGTCTGTCGGGTATAGTCATCTGCCCGTCTCTTACAAGACTGTTCTCAAAATGAACCGTTCCCGCATCCATATATAATATAGTAGGCTTGTTCAAAAGATGCCATACCGCCTCGGCGGGATTGAAAGAGATCCCCAGTGCGAGTGCGAGATCATTGCTCGAACCGATGGGAATTGTGCTTATCGTGACATTATCATATGAAGGGAGTCCCTGAACGACCTCATTGAGAGTGCCGTCTCCGCCGCATACCAACAGATTCAGACTTGAATTGTTCTCATACAGTTCTCTTGCATGCTCGCTGGCATCGCCGTGTTTTTGAGAAAAGAACACTTCATATTCTATGTTGTTCGTATCCAGTATGTTTCTAATGATATCCCAGTTCTTGCGTCCTCTGCCGGAACGTGCATTGGGATTGACTATCACGTGGTACATATTAGGCCATCCTTCATAAATTCATCTATCCGTAATAATATCAAATAAAAAAAATCCAGTAAATAGGTTTTAGCGTATTTTCACATCGCATTTCGTGTGCTATAATAGTCGAGCATGATTTATTATAGAAGCATTTTAATAAGAAAGGCGGAGAGATATGTATTCTTTAGAAGAAGTAAAAGCTGTTGATCCTGAAGTAGCTCAGGCCATAGTTGATGAGCAGGCAAGACAGAACAGTCACATTGAACTTATTGCGTCAGAAAACTGGGTAAGCAAGGCAGTCATGGCTGCTATGGGAAGCCCTTTAACAAATAAATATGCTGAAGGATATCCTGGAAAGAGATATTACGGCGGATGTGAATGCGTGGATGTTGTTGAAGATCTCGCAAGAGAAAGAGCTAAAAAGCTCTTTAACTGCGACTATGTAAATGTTCAGCCTCATTCAGGTGCTCAGGCAAACATGGCTGTATTCTTTGCAGTAATGGAGCCCGGTGATACATTCATGGGTATGAACCTCGATCACGGCGGACATCTTTCACACGGTTCACCGGTAAATATGTCAGGTAAGTACTTCAACTGCGTACCTTACGGTGTTGATGACAACGGATTTATAGATTATGAGGAAGTAAGACGCATCGCCAAGGAGTGCAAGCCCAAGATGATCGTCTGCGGCGCTTCCGCTTATGCACGTAAGATAGATTTCAAGAAGTTCAGAGAGATCTGTGATGAAGTCGGCGCTGTAATGATGGTCGATATCGCTCATATCGCAGGACTTGTTGCTTCAGGCTATCATGAGAGTCCCTTCCCTTATGCAGATGTTGTTACAACAACAACACATAAGACACTTCGCGGACCCCGTGGCGGCATGATCATGTGCAACCAGGAAACAGCTGATAAGTATAACTTCAACAAGGCAATATTCCCCGGAATCCAGGGCGGCCCTCTCATGCATGTAATCGCAGCCAAGGCTGTATGCTTCAAAGAGGCTCTTTCACCTGAGTTCAAGGAATATGGAAAGAATATCATAGACAATGCACAGGCACTTGCAAACGGCCTTATGAAGAGAGGCTTAAGCATCGTTTCAGGCGGTACAGACAACCACCTCATGCTGCTTGACCTTCGTCCTCAGGGACTTACAGGCAAGGCTGTTGAGAAGCTTCTTGACGCTGCACATATCACAGCAAACAAGAATACTGTTCCCAACGATCCTCAGAAGGCATTCGTAACTTCAGGTATCAGACTCGGAACTCCTGCTGTTACATCACGTGGAATGAACACAGAGGATATGGACAGGATCGCAGAGGCTATATCACTTGTAGTACTCGGCGGCGAGGAGAAGGTTCCCGAAGCAAGAGCTATCGTTCAGGAGCTTACAGATAAGTATCCTCTTATCTAGTATAATTTCATATATGAATAAGAAGAAAATGATCAGTGCCGATCTGCTTAAGTGGATCGCACTGATTACTATGTTTATAGACCATATTGGGGCGGGCATACTTGAAAAGTCATCTACATTCATGTCTGAGCATTATCAGATAGATTACGTGGCAAGAAGTATAGGCCGTCTGGCATTTCCCATATTCTGCTTTCTTATTGTGGAAGGTTATGACCATACACGTAGCAGGCTTAAGTATGCACGAAATCTTCTGATATTTGCACTGATATCTGAGATTCCGTTTGACATGCTCTTCAGATTAAAGTATTTTGATATGAGTTACCAGAATGTATACTTTACTCTGCTTATCGGATTGTTGACGATTATGGGCATGGGATTTTTTGAAGAGAAGAACTTGAAGTTTTCTTTACTTCTGGAACTGCCGGTTGCAGCGCTCGGAGCATTCATCGCATATCTGATGAAAACGGATTACGCTGAGTGGGGTGTTGTCCTGATAGCGGTTATATTCATTACCAGAAAAAACAGACTTGTTCAGTGTCTTGTTACAGTGCTGTTTATGATAACTAGTCCTTTCTATATGGATATAGCGATGATAGAAGCACTCGGAGCACTCTCGTTCATCCTTATAGGAATGTATAACGGTCAGAGAAAAGGCACTATAAACAAATATGTATTTTACAGTCTGTATCCCGCGCATATCCTGTTGTATTGCGGTATACGGTATCTGTTGTGAAAGGTGTTAGATTATGATAAATGTTGCAGTATTTGGATACGGTACGGTAGGAAGCGGTGTTGTTGATGTAATAGATGACAACAATGAGCTCATATCGAAAAGAATAGGCGATGATATCTGTGTTAAATACATACTTGATATCAGAGATTTCCCCGGTGACAAAAATGAAGCAAAGATCGTACATGATGTAAATATAGTTATTGACGATCCTGAAGTTTCTATAGTCTGCGAGACAATGGGAGGCACAAAGTTTGCATATCCCTATACAAAGTCTGCGCTTGAAAAGGGAAAGAGCGTCTGCACATCCAACAAGGAACTCGTAGCAGCATACGGCCCCGAGCTTCTTGAGACGGCAAAAGCCAATAACTGCAGCTATCTGTTCGAGGCAAGCGTGGGTGGAGGAATCCCGATAATCAGACCCATGAACACATCTCTTGCTCCGGAACACATAGAGAAGATCGTAGGCATATTAAACGGAACCACCAACTATATGCTTACAAAGATGTCACGCGAGGGATCAAACTATGACGATGTCCTTAAAGAGGCACAGGACAAGGGATATGCTGAGAGAAATCCCGAAGCCGATGTCGAAGGATATGATGCATGCAGAAAGATCGCGATCCTTTCATCGCTTATGACAGGCAAGACAGTAAACTACGAGAATATATATACTGAAGGCATCACAAAGCTTACTGCCGAGGATTTTAAATATGCAACTAAGCTTGACAAGTCGATCAAGCTGCTCGCGATAGCAGAGGATAAAGGCGGAAAGCTCGCAGCCATGGTAGCTCCTTTTATGATCGGAAGCGAACATCCTCTTAACGGCGTTAACGATGTATTCAATGCGATCTATGTAACGGGCAACAAGGTTGATGATGTAATGTTTTACGGAAAGGGAGCAGGTATGCTTCCTACAGCAAGCGCAGTTGTAAGTGATGTTGTTGAATGCGCAAGGAACATGGGAAGAAACATCTCTTTCACATGGTCTGATGAAAAAGCGCCTCTTGCTGACTGCAAGGATAATGTAAGAAGCTTCTTTGTAAGAGCCAAGGAAAGTGCAAAAGATGAAGCAAAGGCACTGTTTGGTGATGCAAAAGAGGTTGAGGCAGCTGCAAACGAATATGCATTTGTAACTGCAAAGATGAGCGAGAGAGAATTTGACGATAAGATAGTCAAGCTATCTGATGTTATAAATATCATTCGTATCGAGGAGTAGGAGTATTATGAAAAAGGTAGTAAAGTTCGGCGGAAGCTCACTTGCCAGTGCCGAACAGTTTGAAAAGGTCGGAGATATCATCAGAGCCGATGAGAGCAGAAGATATGTGATCCCCAGTGCACCTGGAAAGCGTTTTGACGGTGACACAAAGGTAACGGATATGCTCTATGGCTGTTATGCTCTTGCTGATGAAGGCAAGAAGTTTGATGCAGAGCTTAAAGCGATCAAGGAAAGATACAACGAGATCATTTCAGGACTTAAGCTTGATATGACACTTGATCCCGAATTTGAGGAGATCGAGAAGAATTTCAAGGCAAAGGCCGGCAGGGATTATGCTGCAAGCCGTGGAGAGTTCCTAAACGGAAAGATCATGGCAAAGTATCTCGGATATACATTCGTTGATGCCGCAGAAGTTATCAAGTTTGATGAAAACGGCGATTTCGATTCCGAGAAGACCAATGAACTTCTGGGCAAAAAGCTTTCAAAGCTTGATAATGCGGTTGTTCCAGGATTCTACGGAAGCATGCCAGATTCAAAGGTAAAGACCTTTTCAAGAGGCGGATCCGACATAACAGGTTCCATCGTTGCAAGAGCGGCTCATGTTGATGTATATGAGAACTGGACTGACGTATCAGGTTTCCTGGTAGCTGATCCCCGTATAATAGATAATCCCGAGGGAATCGAGACCATTACATACAAGGAGCTTAGAGAGCTTTCATACATGGGAGCAGGCGTACTCCATGAGGATGCTATCTTCCCTGTAAGAATAGAAGGAATACCGATCAATATCAGAAATACAAATAAGCCTACGGATAACGGTACATGGATCGTAGAGAGCACATGCCAGAAGTCAAAGTATACCATAACAGGTATAGCGGGCAAAAAGGGATTCTGTTCAATAACCGTTGAAAAGGACAAGATGAACTCAGAGATCGGTTTTGGTCGCAGAGTTCTCAATGTATTCGAGGATAACGGCATAAGCTTCGAGCATATGCCCTCAGGAATAGATACACTTACCGTATTCGTTCATCAGGACGAGTTCATGGACAAGGAACAGCGCGTTGTATCAGGCATACATCGCCTTACAAATCCCGATACGATCGAGATAGAAGCAGACCTTGCACTGATCGCAGTCGTTGGACGAGGCATGAAGTCACAGAGAGGTACAGCCGGAAGGATCTTCTCGGCACTGGCTCATGCAAATGTCAACGTAAAGATGATCGACCAGGGTTCGAGCGAGTTAAACATCATCATCGGTGTATCAAACAACGATTTCGAAGTAGCCATAAAGGCTATCTACGATATCTTCGTAACTGCACAGCTTGCTTAAAATTCGCGGAGCATGAACAACATGCTCCGTTTTTTTAGTTGTCAAATTGTCTGAAATAAACCTACAAAATAAATAAAATATGCAAAAGCAAGATTACATAATATTAAATAGAATAAAAATAATAAAAATAATTTAAAATTGTGTTGACAAAATAAATATACATGTTATAATAAGTACATAAATAAAACAAACACAAATCTAACAAAGGAGGAACAGTCCACCGGAAAGATAAGTGTATTATTATAAATGGCATAGCAAGTGGGACGTAAGTTGGTGACAGCCGGATGAGACCTGAAAAAATTCGATAGTAGGGTCCAGGTGTTACAGTACATGAGTACAAAGAGAGAATACGTCGAATATGTGTCGGTACAACTGAATAGCAGAGGATGAAGTCTAGTATAGAAAGAGAGGTATAGTCCATTGGATTCATCAGTTTAACGGCGGGTATCAATATAAATCAGGATTGGTACCCGCTTTATTGTTGTGTCCAAATGAAATTAAGCTTTCTTTAAGAATTTATATATTTTGTATTTTAATATTATATGGTATACTACAATTTGTGAAATTGGGGAGATTTTTGTTTTAGAGGTATTATAGATGTCAGATTTGGAACGTACATCGTCGTGGAACGGATTAGAGATCATAGAAGAATCCGACGATGTAATGGCCGCACAGGCTAAAGAGGGCGGCGAAAACAATACGAATACAGAAGCAGCACCTGAAGGCGCAGGTAATGAACCTAAGGATGATAAGCCGGTAAGAAAGCTCACACCCCAGGAAAAAAGGGCAGAGAGACAAAAAAGAAGAAAGCACAACAGAATAGTTGCATTTACGGTCTTTTTTGTAGTCATAGCGCTTCTTGTGGCGGGAGGTATCTTTGGATATCTGGCTATCGGAAACAAGAAAGAAGAAACTCCTCCTGCAGCTGTCGTAGAAGAGATACCGGTTATCGAAGAAGAAAAGCCCGTTGTCGATATGACTCCAGAGATAGTGGAAGAACCTGAAGAGGAGCCGACTCCCATACCGGAGCCTGAACAGACGCCTGAAGAGATCTTCGAAGAAATGATCACAAATATGATCGCAGAAATGACTCTCGAGGAAAAGGTTGCAGGTCTATTTATCGTAACACCTGAGTCGCTCACCGGACAGCAGGCAGTTACAAAGGCAGGAGACGGAACAAAGGAAGCACTTGAGAAATATCCTGTCGGCGGAATCGTGTATTTTAAGCAGAATATAACATCTGCAGATCAGATCAAGGAGATGATCGATAATTCAAATAGCTACTGCAGATTTCCTCTGTTTATTGCCGTGGATGAGGAAGGCGGAGATGTAGCAAGGATACAGCAGGCATTAAAGCTGGACAAGACGGCTACCGCGCAGGAACTTGGCGAAGAAAACAATACGATAACGACCTTTGATGCTTATGACACAATAGGCAAGAGACTTACGGAATATGGCTTTAACCTTGACTTTGCGCCTGTTGCGGATGTATTGACCAATCCGGACAACAAGGCTATAGGCAACAGATCATTCGGCTCAGATCCCGATGTTGTTGCAAATATGGTGGTTTCAGCCATGGGAGGACTGCAGCAGAATGATGTAGTGACCTGTGTGAAGCATTTCCCCGGTCAGGGCGATGCAGACGGCGATACTCACAAGGCACTCGCTTCAAGCGACAGAACAAAATCCGATATAGAAAACTGTGAGCTGGTTCCGTTTAAGGCAGCTATAGAAAACAATGTCGACATGATCATGGTCGGACATCTTTCTGTACCCGAGCTGATGCCGGAAAATCCCAACCTTCCATGTTCGCTCTCAAAGGAGATCATGACAGATCTTTTACGTGTAAACATGGAATACAAGGGTGTTATAATCACCGATTCGATGAGCATGGCTGCCATATCCGAATATTACGGAGCTGACGAGGCCGCAATAAAGGCATTAAAGGCAGGAGCTGATATGATACTTATGCCGGAGGATTTCGAACTTGCATTTAACGGCGTTGTCGATGCAGTAAAAGACGGTACAATAGATGAGCACAGGATTAACGATTCCCTTGAGAGAGTATATAAGATAAAGTACAGGGATATCCTTGCAATAGCAGAGTAAACTAAATAAGACAAAAGTCATGTGAGAAATATATCTTTTTTCACTAGAAGGCATCACAGACGTTTTATATAATGAGTGTGTAAATTGAAAAATCAATGCACACTCATTTTTTTAAGATCAGATTTAAGGACTGAGACAAACAGAATAGAATGAAGAGAAGACAAACATCGCTTGTGCGATAGGTCATCATCCGGATCTTCTTATCTTTGAAGCATAGATCCTCAATCAAGAAACTTTATTTTGGATAAGATAAAGGAATCAAACAAAAACAAAGCGGCCGTCATCTACATAAGCCATGACAGGAAGGAAACAGTAAATATGAAAATGACAGGATCTTTAAACCATCCGCCAATGGGATGGAACAGCTATGATTATTTCGATACTACAGTCAATGAGAAGCAGGTAAAAGAGAACGCCGATTACATGGCAAGATACCTTAAGCAATACGGCTGGGAATACATCGTTGTTGATATAGCCTGGTATTCAAAACAGGCAGGACAGGCAAGAGAAAAGTATCAGTATGTTCCTTTTGCCGATCTTGAGATGGATGAGTATTCGAGACTTTTGCCCGATGAGAACAGATTCCCTTCATCAAAAGACTCAAAAGGCTTTAAGCCGCTTGCGGATTATGTGCATGATCTGGGACTGAAATTCGGGATACATATCATGAGAGGCATACCAAGAATTGCAGCCTATAAAAGGACTAAGATAAAGGGAACTTCTCTTACCGCAAATGAAGTGGCTGATCCCTATTCGATATGCCCGTGGAATCCGGACATGTACGGTGTCGATCCTAAATCGGAAGGATCTCAAAAGTATTATGATTCACTTTTGGAACTATATTCATCATGGGGTGTGGATTTCATTAAATGCGATGATATATGCAGGATGGATGCCGAATCTGCAAAAGAGGAGACTCAGATGCTGCACAGAGCCATACAAAACTGCGGACGGGATATAGTTCTCAGTCTCTCGCCAGGACCTGCGATACTTACTGAGCATGAGTTTTATAAAAACAATGCCAATATGTGGCGTATGACTGATGACTTCTGGGACAGCTGGGGATCACTCAGGGACATGTTTGACAGATGCAGACAGTGGCAGCCTTATGTGGCTGACAACGCCTATCCGGACTGTGACATGCTGCCCATTGGAATGCTAGGAAAAGGATTCGGACAGGAAAGAAAGACCAATTTTACCATAGATGAACAAAAGACAATGATCACGCTGTGGTGCATATTCAGATCGCCCCTGATGATAGGAGCAAATCTTACACTGCTGGATGATGAGACGCATAACCTTCTTACCAATGAAAGAATTTACGAAATGGCAAGAAACATACGAAAATCCAAAGAAGTCTATAAGGATGATGACTTCATCGTCTGGGAAGGCAGATCAGAAGATAAAAGATATACTGCAGTATTCAATATTTCTGACAGGATGCAGCATACAATGCCGGTAAAGATCAGGGAAGGATCAACAGAGATGTGGTCGGGTAAAACTTTCGATACCCTAGAAGATGTGAGCATCCCGCCGCATGGAGTGATCGCATTTAGCATATAGTCAGACTCTACTTTGCGTAGGTAGTATCATCAGACTGGCTGATATACAATCCTGACATGGAGGTAAGTATTATGAACCAATATGTTACAGGCGCGGTCATAAAAGAGATGCGCGAAAAGAATAAGATGACACAGCTTCAGTTTGCCGACAGGATAGGAGTGAGTGACAAGACAGTTTCCAAGTGGGAGACCGCAAAAGGTTATCCGGACATCACTCTTTTGGAGCCGATAGCGGATGCGCTTGGTATATCTGTTACTGAACTGATCAGTGGACAGCAGATCAGGAATGCAAATGTATCTGCAAATATGATACATTCAAAGTTCTATGTCTGCCCGGTATGCGGAAATGTGATCCACAGCATGGGCGAAACCGTCATTCACTGTCACGGGATCCAGCTAAATCCTTCACAGGCAGAGAATTCAGACGAAAATCACATGGTTTTTGTTGAACGTATAGAAGACGAATACTACGTAAGGATCGATCATGAAATGACCAAGATGCATTACATTTCCTTTATCGCGGCAGTTTCATCGGACCGCTGCCAGCTTGTTAAGCTCTACCCTGAAGGAGAAGCCGAGGCTAGGTTTATGATCCGCGGGGTAAAAAAGATCTATTTTTACTGCAACCGTGACGGTCTGTTTTGTCAGGATATAGTAAAAGGGATCGATGATAAAGAGAGCGGATATGATGATACGCAGGTAAGAAGGGAACTGGAGAAAGCAGCGGATATGCTGTTTGGATGATATCGTGATAATGGCTGCCGGAGTTGAGACTTTCGTGAGACTTAGCATGCAACAGGATTGAGATCATAGATTCAAAGTTAGACATGAAACGGGTGCCTCTTATTGGAGACACCCGTTAAATTATGCAAGTCTTGTTGTGAAAAGTGAGATGATACCTGCGATGATCAGTATCGGCAATGCGATATAGATCAGTCCGCCTGCTACAAGTGCTATTAAAAACAGCGGGAACAGGATTATCCCAAGTACAAATTTGCCGATCCCCCAGGCTGCCTTTAAAGCAAACCATGCGATCTTTGCGATGAAAACTATAAGAATTATTGAGAATAATGTGATCATATTTTAAACCTCCTTTTATTACTCCCCCTTTGTTATGCATTAATTGTATTATATATATAAGAAGGTTACCATTTCTTAAAGAGCAAAATGGAAGAGGTTATTTTAGCTTTAAGACCCAAATCATGAAAGATATTTTGCAATCTTTGAATACAGCGGTGCGTCGACACCGTATTTCTCAGCAAGTCTTACTACCTCGAATATAAGGCCGTCTATCTCGGAGTCGCGCCCTGCCATTATATCTCTCTGAAGGGATGTCGTGGCATCTTTGGAAAGACCATCCAAAATGGCCAGATTTCGTTTTACTATATCTTCTTCAAAATGAATGTCCATGGCGTTTGCCAGAGCATCTATCTCGCGTATAAGTCCTGCAAAGCATTCTCTTATCTCTCCGGGTTTTTGAATCTCACCGGCAGGGACATTGTAGTACAGACCGCATGCCCCCTGGGGAGATACATATGAGAACTTGAGCAGTGCATCTCTTGATATGTTGTCTGAGAGTATACCTTCGATGCCGCTTTCAATAAGATCATTTTCTATGTCCTTAAGACATTCTCTGTATTCTGATCTGTCTCTTACTCCGAAGATCACGCGTAAGATGTTTCCGTTCATCTGTATGCATCCCGGTTCTTTTATCTGGGCAGCCACATAGATACATCCGTCTGTTACAAGCGTGTTATCAAAATGTTTTTGCATCATAGCACCTGTTCCGAAGATGTTAAGGATAGGAATTATGACAGTATTTTCATCTGCGATCCTTTTTAACTGAGGTATGACAGAATCAAGCGAGTATCCCTTTACACAGACAAAGATCACATCCGGCTTTTCGTCATAGCTTTCCAGAGTCGCCACCTTTGCCGGATAGATAGTGAATTCATCATCTGGTCTTATTATCCTTAATCCTTTTTCCTTAATGGCATCAAGATGATTGCCGCGAGCTATAAAAGTCACATCTTTTGAGGCTTTTGCAAGATAAGCGCCTATTGTTGCTCCGGTACCGCCACTGCCTACGATCAGATATTTCATATTTTCTCCTTTGATTTTAAGACAGTTATTTACTCTGCCTGATATTCATGTTTAAACAGCCAGTTATTGTTACTTAACAAAGAATATTGTACCATAATGTCAGGTGATTGATTAATACTGATGAGGAAAATGAAATGAATAAACAGGAAAGAGCAATTGAGCGTATCAGACAGATGGAAGAAATTCTTGATGAGGCAACATTGCTGCTTGATGAACTGGAAGAAAAGCTTGCCGATTATGAAAAACTCAGGCCAAAAATAAAAAAACTGGAAGAATACTATACAGGCAGGCAATGGAAGGATGATATTGCGCTGGATGAAGCCGGCGAACTGCCCAAAGACTTAAAACGCGGAGTTTTATCGCAGGATGCTGTCTATGACATGCTGGAAAAAAACCAGAATGTAAACCGCCATGTTACATTTTGAACATGAGAGTTTCTTGAAGTATGTATGTTTAGGATTATAAAATCTAAGCATCAACCAGCACGAAAGGATATGAGACATGAATGAACTGGGAAACAAGATAGCTAAGAAGAGAAAAGATATCGGGATGACGCAGACCGATTTCGCTCAAAAACTTTTAGTGACAAGACAGACCGTGAGCAGATGGGAGTCAGGAAACGTAATGCCTGATATAGATAAGATAGGAGATATAGCTTCAATTCTTGGCGTGAGCTGTGACTACCTGTTAAGGGATGGTGTCACGGAGTGTGAGAGCAATCCCGTATCTAATGTAAGCAGACTGCTTAAGCAGGCTGTGGGCAAAAAAGTGAGTCTTTCATTTTTTGACGGCGAAGCGGATATCGATCTTTATAACGCGGACTGCACTATAACAGAATTTGAAGGCAACTGGATGAAAGTAAAGGCTCAGACAAAAAAGGGAGATATAGAAAAGCTTCTGCCTGTTTCATCCATTCTTTCATTTGAGATAAAGGAGGATGAATAGATGGAATATGTGGCATTTGCATTCTCCATACTTGGCATGTTTGCTTTCTTAAATATGGGTGAGATGAAAAGAAGGATGGATAAACTTGAAGGTGAGCTTACAAAGATGAAGGGAACATCCTTTAACGAGGCAAGAAGTGATCTGGTAAGAGCAGCCAGAGACTACGAAGGAAAGAGTGTAAAGATCGAACTTAAGGAAGACTATATGGATCCGGATATAGTGTCATACGGGAATACAAAGCATGGCTCAAACACCATTATCGATGTTGACGATGAATGGATGCTCGTAAAGATATGTACTCCCAAGGCAGAAAAGATAAAAATGATCAGAATGGAAGCTATCCAGTCGATAAGCCAGGACTGATCAAAGAAATAAAAAATGCAATATTCGCCACAGTTTTAGCGGCAGATATTGCATTATTTTTTATGATCCTATGGCAGGTACTTTCCTGCAGATAGATACAGATCGTACCAGTCATGATGAGAAAGGCTTACTTCACTTGCCTTGCATGCATCCTTTATGTGATCGGGATTCATGGTGCCTATGATAGCCTGCATCTTTGCGGGATGACGCAGTATCCATGCAATAGCGACAGCTGCCTTTGATGCATTCTCGCGATCTGCGATTCTTTGCAGTGCTTCATTGAGTTTAGGATAATCCGGATTATCTATGAACGAACCCCCGAACATTCCGATCTGAAGAGGAGACCATGCCTGTATGGTGATATCGTTTAATCTGCAGTAATCAAGAGCATTGCCATCACGGTTTATTGAAAATTCAGTAGTCTTGTTGTTCATGTAAAGCGCCTGATCTATAAGCTGCGACTGCTCGAGAGAAAGCTGCACCTGATTGATGAGCAGAGGCTGTTTAACATACTTCTTTAAAAGCTCTATCTGCATCGGAACAAGATTGCTGACTCCGAAATAGAGGACCTTGCCCTCTTTTTCAAGTATGTTGAAAGCTTCAGCCACTTCCTCGGGATCATAAAGTACATCAGGCCTGTGTAAAAGGAGAGTATCTAGGTGATCCGTATTCAGTCTTCTTAAACTGTCATCAACGCTTGAAAGGATATTCTCCTTTGTCCAGTCAAACTCATTTCTGTCAAAACACAGGCCGCATTTGCTCTGAATAAATATATCCTCTCTTTTTATGCCTGTGAGCTTAAAGGCTTCTCCGAATCTTGTCTCTGCAGCTCCGTTTTCTCCATAGCATGTGGCATGATCGAAAAAGTTGATGCCGCAATCATAAGCTGTGCTTATTACTTTTGCAGCTTCGTTTACCGAAAGATCGGGCATTCTCATGCAACCCTGTATTACTGCGGAAACATTCTGCGGACCGTTTAATATATTGATATTCTTCATTCTTCCTCCTGTTAAATGAAATAAACGTAGTCTTCTTTTCTGTCAGCAGGCTCTTTTGCAGGTTCTGCTGCATATCCCAGTGCACAGTGACCGATTCCTTCATATCTGTCATCTATGCCGAGCCTTTTTAAGATGCTCTTTCCAAAGTCGGAATCAAACTCCTCCTTTGCCCTGTGGATCCAGATGCTTGCAACTCCGATGCTCTGAGCCGCATTCATAAGGTTGCCCATGACAAGAGATCCGTCATATACATGAGTGGGAATAGTCTTGTCTGCCAGTACTATGAGGATCACGGGTGCTCCGTAGAAAGGATCAAAACCGGCATCCCAGCCTCCGATCTTTGCATTGCATGCAGCTATCTCATCTCTGAGATCCTGGTCGGTAACTGCGATGATTATCGGACTCTGCTTGCCCATGCCTGTTGGTGCATATGTACCGGCATTAAGGATCGCGTTAAGCTCAGCCTCGCTTATCATGTCAGGCTTAAAAGCCCTGCAGCTTCTTCTGCTTTCAAGTGTGGTAAGTGTCTCGTTAAAAATATTTGTATTCTTCATATCTTTTTCTCCTGTAAGTGATGATTATATTATCATCAAACAAACAGAGCACATCAATGACATTAATTGACGTCGTGTTTTTAGTTTTATCTATATATCTTTACTGAGCAGTTAAGCTTGCCTTTTTTGCTGACATTCAGTTCACCGTCAAATTCAAATCTTCCGTAACCTCTTACAGAGATCAGGTCTCCTGACATTATCTTTTTGGCATTTTCCGTACAGAGTCTGCCGTTTATATAAACAAGTCCTGACTGAAAGAGCGTGACGGAATCGTTTCTTGAAAGATTGTAGACTCTGGATATGATGGCATCTAAACGGTTGGATGAAATCTGTATCATCTTATCTGTAAGAGTGGGAGAAGTGATGTCGGATACATCCGTGCATTCGCTAACTTTAACACTCGTGTGTTTTATGCGGGTCAGATTATCAGCTATATACTCCGATATCGAATCCCTGCAAAAGAGACATGCCCTGTTATCCTTAACAAAGATGTCTCCAAGCATCTGACGCTTAATACCCAGATTCATCAGGGCGCCAAGAAAGTCTCTGTGGTTAAGATCATCCGAGAATTTCTCGTTTAAAGGCTCTATTAAAAGAGAAGTTATCGGGAAGGTTTGCTCGTATCCCAGCTCGTCAGGATTGCCGAATCTGATCATCTTTCTCTCACTCAGATCACAGCCGCCGAATAATTTGGCGCATGCATACTTAAGCCTGCTTTCGATCTCATAAAAGTCCGAAAGCTCGGCCATGGATAAAAAATCTGTGAATGTAAAAGAACCTGTATTGTAGCTTCTTTTTGCCAGTTCTTCTAGCCGTCTTTGATTTTCTGAGCTTGTCTGATCGTTCATCACAGGTTATTTTCTCCCCATTTTTTTAACTGAAGAAGTATCGGTATAAGAGAAGCAGCTTTTTCTGAAAGGGTATACTCCACCCTGACAGGCATCTCATCATACTGTCTTCTTATAACAAGACCGTCACTTTCAAGTTCCTTAAGTGACTGGGCAAGCATCGTATTCGTTATCCCGAAGACCGCTCTTTTAAGTTCTCCGTATCTGACAGTATCTTCCCTGTCTATTATACATAGGATCATGATCTTCCATTTTCCGCCTACGATATCGAGGACTTTTTTAAGGCCGCATCCCTGGCCTGCGATGTTCTCACATAATGGTTCTTTTTTACTCATAGTCAGTTTTTCCTTACCTGGTCAATATTATTTGCGTACTTGATAAGTTTTTTATACCATATATAATAAACTTAGCAGCAGGCAAAAACAAGTTAAATGAAAGGAGAACACTATGGAATATAGATTTACAAATGAAAACTTTGAAGAAGAGGTATTAAAAAGTGATGTCCCCGTTCTGGTGGATTTTTACGCAGACTGGTGCGGACCTTGCAAGATGATGGGACCGGTTGTTGAAAAGATCGCCGAGGAATATGACAAAAAGGCCAAGGTCGGAAAGGTGAATATAGATGAAGAGGAACTGCTTTCAGCTAAGTTCGGTGTCATGAGCATTCCTTACTTCGTGATAATCAAAGACGGAAAGGTCATAGATAAAGCACTGGGAGCCATGCCCAAAGAAGCACTGGAAGAAAAACTCAAAAAAGCTCTGTAGAAGAGATGAGCGCAGGTAATGCCTGCGCTTTAATTTTTGGAATAATATACAATAAATTATCGTGAGACTGACAAAATACAGCGTTCTATCATGTTAATACGATCATTTAAAACACATATAAGTGATAGTAATATATCATTATAAGTTATCGGAAAATGTTGACATATGTAAGCATAACTCGATAAACTTGTAGGGATGGTCACAAACCAAATAATCTTATAGGGAGAAAAAAGATGGGTAACAAGAAAAACGAAGACATCGTTAACGACAATCCGATCAGCGCAGGCAGCAGCCGCGTTATCAAGATTGTAGTTACATGCCTTATTGTGATCATAATGATCATTTCATTATGCAGATGCTTCTATACCGTAAACGAGCAGAAGAATGCCGTTGTAACGCAGTTCGGAAGCATAGTAAAGGTAAATACGGCAGGACTTTACTTCAAGCCCCCGTGGCAGTCGGTACACAAGGTTGATATGACAACACACGGTACCGGAATAGGATATGTTGTTTCAGAGACAGGCCAGAATCTTACAGATACCGAGAACGGTATAATGATAACTTCGGATTTTAATCTGTTAAATATCGATTTCTATCTGGAGTACAGAGTCTCTGACCCTGTGGCATATCTGTACAACAGCGAAAATCCCGAGGCGATACTTTCAAACATCGCTCTGGCAAACATAAGGACCGTGGTATCAAACTATACAGTAGATGAAGCGATGACCACAGGCAAGAGCCAGATACAGGCAGATGTAAAGGCAGCAATGCTTGAAGAGCTTAATAAACAGAATATCGGTCTTACAGTCATAAATATTACCATCCAGGATTCAGCACCTCCTACAGAGCAGATCGTAGCTGCATTCAAGGCTGTTGAAACTGCAAAACAGGGAGCCGATACAGCAAAGAACAATGCTTATCAGTATCAGAACCAGAAGATACCCGAGGCCGAAGCGGAAGCCGATGCGATAGTTCAGAGAGCAAATGCAAATAAGGAAGCAAGGATCGCGGAAGCGGAAGGACAGGTTGCAAGATTCAACGAGACCTATACCGAGTATCAGAAATTCCCTCTTGTAACAAAGCGTCGTATGTTCTATGAAAAGATGGAAGAGATACTGCCCGGACTTAAGGTAATAATCACTGACGGAAATACACAGACTATGATGCCCCTTGACAGTTTCAGCTCTATGGATTCACAGACTGCTGAAACAGGTGTGACACAGGAGGTAGAACAATGAAGAAGATAAGAAATGCACTGATCGTATTTGTAATAGCTTTTGCTGTTACGATTATCGTAGGAGCTTCAGCATATACGGTTAAGCCAAATGAGGCCGCAATGATAATAAGACTCGGAAAGATACAGTCTGTAGTTACCGAGACAGGAATGCACTTTCACACGCCTTTCATAGAGAGCGTAACATCGGTATATACCGGAGATATAATGTATGACATACCTGTATCTGACGTAATTACATCAGACAAGAAGTCAATGATCGCTGACAACTACGTTATCTGGTCCGTAACTGATCCGACCAAGTACTACCAGACACTCGGAGCCATAAGAGGAAGGGCTGAAGAACGTATAGAAGCTGCGGTATATAATGCGACAAAGAACACGATATCTTCAATGGCTCAGGATGAGATAATAGCTGCAAGAGGAACGACTCTGACGGATATGATAACAAAGGAAGCCAATACAGATATCAAACAGTACGGCATAGATATAGAGCTTGCCGAGATAAAGGCACTTGACCTTCCTGATGATAACAAGGAAGCTGTTTATGAGAGGATGATCTCTGAAAGAAACAACATAGCAGCAGGCTATGCAGCAAAAGGTCAGGCTGAAGCACAGAAGATCAGAAATGAAACAGACAAGCAGGTAAGCATACTTACTGCAAATGCCAAAAAGGATGCAGCAAAGATTGAAGCAGAAGGTGAAGCAAAATACATGCAGATCCTTTCAAATGCATACAATGATGAAGGCAAGGCAGAATTCTACAATTACTTAAGAGGACTGGATTCATTGGAGGCTCTGGCAGGAAAGAACAAGACTCTAATACTTGACAAGGATTCGGAATACGCAAGGATCCTTTACGGAGAATAAGATAAAACGCAAGCGGTCATGAACTGCTTGCGTTTTTTAAAAGTGGTCTTGCTATGTGCACATTGAAGAATTCTATTAAAGGTCCCATGAAGAATGCTGTGATGATCGTTCCTATACCCGCTATGGTCGGTATCTGTGAAAAAAGACCTCCCGCCATGAGAAACAGGACTACTCCCAAAATGACACATACAAGGTCAGTGATTATACGTACATACTGGAATTTACCTTTCTTCCAGGTGTTGCATATGATGAGTGCTATCGCGTCATATGTGGAAACACCAAGATCGGCCGTCATATAAAGTGCAGATCCGAAGCATATGACAACTACGCCTACAACAAGACATATGATCCTTACAGTAATCGAAGGATCCGGCATGGCCTTTTGAAGCGCTTCATAGGTGAACTGGGTTATATAACCGAGCAAAAACAGGTTGATGAATGTCGCAATTCCTATGTAGTGTCTGTCAAATACAAGTGCAAACACCAGTAAAACGGCATTTGTTATGGCATAGAGCGTACCGAAGCCTATGGGGACTATTGCATCAAGTCCTGCCATGAAAGACTGGAAAGGATCAACGCCTAGGGCTGCGATCTTGAATATCCCCACACTTACCGCACAAATGATGACTCCGCATAATGACATTGCTATTCTTCTTTTCAAATTCTTTTTATCCATTGTATTTCTCCTAACGTGATAAATACATTATTAATAAATAGTGACATTGCTTCAATGACATTTATCGACATTTTGTTTTGACTTTTGGATTGAAAATGTAACGTATACAGACATATAAGTATGGACAAAGATATGTGCTATTTATAAAATATAATCATAATAAAAACAGACTGGAGATAACGATATGGGATCACTTGCTGAACTGATATACGGCAGCAAAACTGCTGAAGGAATCCTCCCGGATTCTTTTTCACTTCCGGATGACACCGAAGAAGGAAAACCCAGATTTGCCGACGGCGCGATGGATGGGATAATGATCTATCACATGGGTCATACACCGCTTACGGATGAAGAGAAAAACGAGCTGGTGGGTTTGTTAAAACTTGCGGGAGACGGAAAGTTTGATGAGGCTGAAGGCGGTTTTGCACTGTTTTGCGGAAAACACCGCGTCGTTTCGATAATAGATGATATACAGCGTTTGATACTGGACAATAAGGACAGTTTAGATCCAAACAACATGTACAGATTTGCTGTGAGCATGCTTACCAAATCCGCTGACAAGGAATGCCTTAAAGTAGGATTGAGCATTCTTGAGCTTTTCGATGCATATACAGATAATAACCTGGCAGACGTGATACGTACTGTGGGACTCAGTGATGAATTCACGATCTTTAGTGTATTTAACATGAGAAACTGGCCGAATGCGGAAAAAGAGATACTTGAGCTTGCAAAGAAAGTGCGCGGTTGGGGAAGGATTCACTGCGTGGATTTTATATCTGCGGATGATGAGGAGACAAGAAAGTGGCTTTTGTTTAACGGTGTCGACAATGACGTTGTTGCCGCTTATTCCGCTATGCCTGTATATGAAAAATCAGGCATGGATGCACTTATTGACAAGGATGAGCTAAGCTACGAGGAAATTCATGCGATTCTTACGATAGCCGATGCTCTTTTGGATGAGGGACCGGTCAGCGGTATCTCTACATTTGATGATCCCGAATACTTCCTTGAGAGGATAATCAAAAAGACGCAGGCGGATTATGAATTCTCAGAGGATGATCTTAAGATCATAGAGGCATTAAAGGAATGGAAATCTGAATGATTTTTAACGGGAGAATTTATGGGATATCTTATAAGTGAGACAACCAGGGAAGAAAGAGAAAGGATAGTCGAGGAATCCATAGGCAACATCAACGGATCCTGTGACGGATGCATGGCAGGCATGGCCGAAATGTATCAGGATTACATTGACGGGATCAGAGAACTTAAGGACATAAACATGGAATTCAGAGCTCACTACGAATCCGGTGAGGACAGGCCTGAAAGAAACGGCTGCGGATTGTTCTGATCAGATGTGATATGACCTGGTAAAGAAAGCGGTATATAAATGAAAAAAGAAGATAAGACAAATGTGATGAGGGTTCTCGAGGGAAAGAAGATCTCCTATGAGAGCCATTCATATGAACCTGATGCAACGCTAAGCGGCGAGCAGATAGCAGGAATCTTAGGTGAAGAAAAGGAAAAGGTGTTCAAGACACTAGTCACTCAGGCAAAGAGCGGTGCTTACTACGTATTCGTTGTTCCTGTGGCAGCTGAGCTTGATCTTAAAAAGGCAGCCAAGGCAGCAAACGAAAAGGCAGTGAGCATGATAAAGCAAAAGGAACTGCTTCCGCTTACAGGCTATGTTCACGGCGGATGTTCGCCTATCGGAATGAAAAAACAGTTTCCCACATTTATACATGAAACAGCCCAAAACTATGATACGGTTTTTGTAAGTGCGGGAAAGGTCGGTTTTCAGATAGAACTAGATCCTAAGGATCTTATAGCTGTCGCATCATGCAGGATCGCAGATATCATCTGCTGATTGTTTTAATACCGGAAAGGAGAAAAGATATGACATTTGATGAACTGGTTACTAAGGTAAGAAATATGGCCCAAAAGGTGGATGCATCCAATAAGGATTTCCTTGCTGTTCAGATCAATATCGAAGGCAAGGACAGTGGTGTATTCTATGTGGAGTGCAAGGATCACAGGATAAATGTAGAGCCTTACGATTATCATGACAGAAACTGTGCGATAACAATGAACATGACAAACTTTAACAAGCTTATTGACGGAAAACTCGATCCAGTACTCGGATATACCACAGGAAAGATAAAGGTCGACGGAGATCTCGGAAAAGCTCTTGAGTTTTCAAAGCTTTTAAAATAATAAAAGAAGGTAACAGATATGTACTATGTACCGGATGATACGAAACAGTGTGGTTTCTATGAATGCTGTGAATGCGGCAGCCGATTCCTTGATCTGAGGATAGCACCGACACTTGTATGTCCATATTGCGGCGAAGAAGTAAATATGGAGATAGGACCCGATGAGGAAATGCCGAAAGCAAAAGAGGATGCAAAGCTCATTCAGATGCTTGAAGGCGAAGATGTTTTAAAGTATGATACGCTGTTAAGTCTTGCAGTGACAGGCGGAGATTATAACTGGATCTAAACAAAACGGTTTACATAACTATAATTGACTAACAAAGTCAAAACGGTAAAAGCAGGGCTGATCCGGATATCAGCATCTGATTTTGCTTTGATATGTATTTGCAGTAGATATCTTAAAACACCGAAAATAAAGGGTTTACGCAAACGACACATATGTCACTGTGATGGAGCTAAAGATTTGACAGATCATCAGATAGACTGGGCATCAACTAAAGAAAGACTGGTTGCGGAAATAGTAAATCTTGGCCTTCCCGGTGAGCTGGGAGAGCTGATCGCAAAGCAGCTTGGCAGTCCCAAGGCAATGAAAAGAATGATCTCTTACTTAAGTTATGTCAGACCGCACAGTGAAGCGGAGATCGTAGATGAGATGTTAGCCATCCAGAGTGATATAGACAGATGGAAGGATAAAAAGGCATCGATTAAGGCAAACGCAAAATACAATGAATGGCGAAACAGTAACTGGGAGCAGATATGAGCAGACTAAAGGAACTTAGAAAGTATATAGATGATCAACTTAGCAAGATGCAGGATAAAGACGAGCAGAGAAGTGCCATAGTTCATTTATACGGAGTTTCGCTTGCAGCTACAATGATAGCAAAAAGGCGCGGACTTGATCCGGAACTGGCATCCATGGCAGGCATGCTGCATGATCTTTATGCATATATGAACGCATCCTATGATGATCATGCACACAGGGGAGCAGATCTGGCACGTGACATCCTTTCAAAGCTTAAGCTTACAGATGATAATGAAACAGAACTCATCTGCTGCGCAATCTATCATCATGACGACAAACTGGTCACAGATTCTGATTTTGACGAGGTACTAAAGGATGCTGATGTCATTTCGCACTGCATGAATGATATCTCAAAGCCAATAAAGGAAAAAGAACAGGCCCGTTTTGAGAAGCTGTGCGAAGAGTTTCAGATGCTTTATTGAGAATTTTTTCTTAAAAAATCTTCCATTTAATGGTAAAATATTAGATACTGACGGGAAAAATAAAGGGCAAAAAGTATATAAGACGATAAGTGATTTAAGGAGAAATGCTTATGGGACTTGTTAGAACCAACGAAAAGTGTGTAGGCTGCAACCGTTGTATAAGCGCCTGCCCGAGTCTTGGTACGAATGTAGCCATTGAAAGAGACAGAGGAAATGTTATCGAAGTCGATGAAAAGAAGTGCATCGCATGCGGAGCATGTATCGATGCCTGCGAGCATGAGGCAAGGGAATACACCGATGACGTTGACAGATTCTTCTCAGACCTTAAAAAGGGAGAAAAGATATCGGTCTTGATCGCCCCGGCATTCAGGGCAAACTATCCCAATGATTATGAAAATCTTCTTGGAATGCTTAAGAAACTCGGAGTAAACCGTTTCATAAGCATATCATTCGGTGCCGATATCACGACATGGGGATATATCAAATACATTACAGAGAGGAATTTCTACGGAGGAATCTCTCAGCCGTGTCCGGCAGTTGTGGGTTATATCGAGCGTCATATCCCGGAACTCATTCCGAAACTGATGCCTGTTCAGAGCCCGATGATGTGCGGAGCCATATATGTAAAGAAATACATGAAGGTACCGGATAAACTCGCATTTATCAGTCCGTGCATCGCTAAAAAGAATGAGATCGATGATCCGAACAATAACGGATATGTTTCATACAATCTCACATTCTCTCATCTAGTAAAATATCTGAAGGAAAATCCGGTAAGCGGATATCAGCCTTTTACAGATGAACTCGAGTACGGTCTCGGATCTATCTATCCGATGCCCGGCGGATTGAAGGAAAATGTATACTGGCTTTTGGGAGAAGATGCGCTTGTTCGTCAGATGGAAGGCGAACATCACATGTATGAATATCTTGAAAGAAACAAGGACAAGATAAAGAGCAGCAAATTCCCTTATCTTTTCATTGATGCCCTAAACTGCACTAACGGATGTCTGTACGGACCGGGTGTTGATGCAAGAAAGACTATGGATGAGAACACCTTTGTGAGCATCCAGAAGATAAAGGCTTCAAGCAAGAACGATTCAAAGAAGAACGCATGGAGCAGAAAGCTTACTCCCGAAAAGAGACTTGCTGCACTTAACAAGCAGTTTGAAGGTCTTAATCTTGATGATTTTGTAAGAAAGTATACGGATAGAAGTAAGGACTGCGTCTATAGGATCCCTTCAGCTGCACAGATCGATGCTATCTTTGAAGATATGCACAAGTATGACAGTGAAAAGCAGCATATCAACTGCGGCTGCTGCGGTTATGATACATGTCGTGACATGGCGATCGCTATCTTTAACGGCATAAACCATAAACATAACTGTGTTCACTATATAAAAGACCGTGCTTACGATGAGAAAGACAGAGCGATAGCTCTTTCCGATGAAGTACAGCAGGCCAGAGACGAGATGCAGGCAAAGAAAGCTGAGCTTGCCGAGGAGATCAGAGATAACTTTGAGAATCTCTCTGAATCTATCGGGCAGATAGAAGATACAAGTGCTGACAATGCAAATCAGACAAGCGGAATCTACAGTGCAATGACTGAAGTCGATGAATTTGCTGAGACACTTAAGGAAGTTCTCACAACAATAGACGGATATCTCGCAAAACTGGCTGAGAATAACGGACAGGTAATCGCTATATCTGCTCAGACCAATCTTTTGGCACTTAATGCAAGCATAGAAGCTGCACGTGCAGGTGAAGCGGGCAGAGGATTTGCGATCGTTGCAGAAGAGATCAAGAAACTTGCCGAGGATTCAAAGTCTACTGCGGATGACAGCAATAAGAACAACGAAGACATTAAAGAGACGATTGAAAAACTGGAAGTTCAGGTTGAAAGACTTACTCAGATCGTTGAAGGCGTTAACCAGAGGGCGGAGAACCTGGTGGCTTCTTCCGAAGAGACCACTGCTTCGATCGGCACCATGAGAGCCGTAACAAGAAGCGTTGAGGAATCTCTGGCTCAGATCTTGGAGAATTCTTAAAATTTTAAACTGTGATAGCCGTCCGTTGTGGCGGCTATCTGAGTATATGGGTACAGGAGGGTATCTTTATGGCAACAGCAAAAACCACATCTAAAACAGCAGCAAAAACAACGGCGAAGAAACCTGCAGCAAAAAAGCCTGCAGCCAAGAAGACAACAGCCAAGAAGCCGGCCTCAACAGCTAAAAAGACAACAAGCGGAAGCCGTATTCAGGTAACTGCTACTGAAAAGAAACTTGTTGAACTTTACAGACAGGCTGATTCGGATACAAAGAAGGCTGCACTTGCTCTGTTGAAGGGCGAAAAGACGCAGACAGGAAACATACTAACATCCATCCTGGAAGACAGCGGACTTCTTAACAACATTACGGATATCATTCCGGGACTTAAGAAATAGAAGGTTTCGGGGGAGATAAAGTGGAGATAGTGAACTACCCCAACCTGCGCTTCGCTTAGGAAGGGGCTTCCTGCTTCAACCACCACTGCGTTAACTAAGATATACTTAACTGACGTCTTATACGGTGTCCACAGGCTTTTGGTCTTAAGACCGGT
>JAEEUS010000079.1 GCA_016290615.1 Lachnospiraceae bacterium
GCATCAAACATAGGATGGAAAAAAGAAGATGATGAGTTCATGTACAAATGGATGAACTCTAACAGGATAGAGGGACTTGAGATCGCACCTACCAGGATATTTCCAGAAAACCCTTATGACAGGATCAAAGAGGCTAAAGACTGGGCAGATAACCTTAAGGAAGAGTGGAATATAAATATCTCATCCATGCAGTCCATATGGTACGGAAGAAAAGAAAACATATTTGCTTCAAAGGATGAAAGAGAAACACTGATCGATTACACAAAAAGAGCTATTGATTTTGCTAAAGCTGTTAACTGTCATAATCTGGTGTTTGGATGTCCTAGAAACAGAAATATGCCTGCAAATGCAGATCATCATATAGCAGAGGAGTTCTTTTCCATTCTCGGAGAATATGCAGATAGTTGCGGTACAGTTCTTGCAATGGAAGCAAATCCTCCGATATATAATACCAACTTCTGCAATACGACTGAAGAAACTATAAGACTGATCAAGAAGGTTAATTCACCAGGCTTTCTCTTAAACCTAGATGTAGGGACAATTGTGGAAAACGGCGAGGATACGGATATTCTTAACGGATGTGTCAGACTGATAAATCATGTTCATATCAGTGAACCTGGTCTTGAAATGATAAAAGAAAGAGAAGTGCATAACAATCTGGCAAAAATGCTTAATGATAATGGATACGAAGGCTTTGTCTCACTGGAGATAAAAACTCAGGATGATGTAAAAAAAATATGCAATCTTATTGAGTATATAGCGTCAATCTTTGTAAGTTAATACTGTTTGATAAAAGCAGGATTTGTGGTAGAATACTGAAGAATGATAATGAATTGATAATCATATATTAAAGAGGAGTTTTAAGATGAAAAAGATAGTTTTAAATCTTGGCAAGTTCATGTATTTCTTTTGTGCGATGTTTATGATGATGTCATTTTATTCACAGGCATATATCGATCCGTCGGCAACCACTTATGTTATACAGGCTGTCGGAGCGGTAGTTATAGCACTGGGAGCGATGCTTACTGTATTCAGACATAAGATCGCAGCATTTTTCAAAAAGGGCAAGGGTACGGAAGAGAAGAAAGAGATACACTTTGAGGATGACGAGACCAAGTCAGAGTAATTCATAAATGATTTTTAGAGCCAAGCCTAAAAGCTTGGCTCAATGTGCGTATAAAGATATTAGTTTAAGTGGAGTATTTGCCCATATGGATCGTATGATCAGCATAAAAAAGGCAATTTCATATTTGAGTATAGCATTAGCTATCATAGTATTTGCTCTTATCTGGCCGTTAAAACTTATCAGGACAGATTATACTGCCAAATCTGATGAGATAATGGTACGTGAATCAGATCCGATAAGTGTTGAATACAACATGGCTCAGATGTTTGACGGTATAGGCGGCGAATTAAAAAGCGTTGATCTTTACGTATGTAATGACATGGCCGGACAGATCATGACATTTCGTATGTATAACGCAGATCATGAACAGATATTTGAGAGATTTGTTAGTGTAGATGAGACATTCATAGCTCCCGGATTTATCAATATCCCCATCCGTTTTGATATGGAACAGGGCAAGGAATACTCTTTTATCATAGAGGGCCTAACAACAGAACTTTATGCCGCATATGAAGACAGGAACACAACCACATCTCCTGTCAATTACTTCATGGCTTATGGTGGAGCAGAAGTTCCGGAATACGATCTGATCGTACGATACAATTATTCAAAGCCGTTTTCTCTTTTACAGGTGATCATCTCAGCAATCGTGCTCATTCTCTTATGTGCGGGAATAATCTTTGCTTTGAGAAAGTGCAAAGATAAACAGATCATATTAAGAAGAGTATTTCAGTGGACATTGAATCCAGTATTTGTGATTTCAGCTTTCCTTGCGTTTTATATAATCATGATAAAGAGGCTGTTTGGATTTGATACAAAGAACAATGCTTTTCTTACTATGGGTATCTGGATGTTGATCTTTATCGGCATATTCATAGTCAACTGGGGAAAGATTGATCTTCCGAACGATATTAAAAAGGTATTAAATTTCAATAATGTCTTTCACATACTGAGGATCATCTCAATTGCAACGCTTTTATGGTATTGCTATGAGTATATGAACGGTCTTTATAATATCGATCATTACTACAGTATAAGCAAGATGGTTATCGTATTTGCTTTTTTGCTTATCTTCACGTTCAGCAAAAAAGAGATATTAATAATACCAAATGCTGTATGGCTTATTGCTGGTCCGATACTCGGTTATCTGTACTACAGACCACAGATCGGTGTTAATGAAATGGAAGAGCTGTACAGGCTCAACGGATGGGTGATCGCAATAGGCGGATTTGTGGTGATCAATCTGATCTATTCTGTAGTAAGGATCATCAAAAAAGACGTTAAGCTCCCTAAGTTAAACCTTTTCTTTGCAATACCGTTTGCAGTATTTGCCATAGGGATATGTATACTTTCAAATACAAGGAACTGGCCTTATCTTTTAGTTGGGATATGTCTTCTTTTGGCATACAGGCTAGCATTTATGGAGGATAGAAAAAGGTTCAGTGAAGAGTTGTGCACAGGAATTGTGCTCAATTTCTATATGATGGTATATTTCTCATTAAGGCACAGACCTTATTATTTCTATAAATATTACAGATACAATATGGGATACCATACCGTTACCATGACGGCCTACTATCTTGCGATGATAGTATGTGCGACATGGATGAGACTGTATGCTGCTGTAAGAAAGTCATACGATCTTAAAGATGTTTATACCAAAATGTTTTCCTTCGGGATGTCAATTACATATCTTATCTTTACTATGTCAAGGACCGGATTCTTATCAGTCATAGCAATGATCTTTTTTGCACTTATTCTTGCTTTTGTAGCTTGTGATAAAAAAGTGAGAGTAAAGAATGCGGGCAGGAATATTATGATAATGGCGATATCAGTCCTTTATATGTTTCCTGTGACATTCTTCTTAACTGATGTAGTGCCCAGAGTATCAAACGATCCCATAGCGTTTGAATATGAGGTGGACGAATACACATTTAAAAAGGGAATGCCTTATTCGCATATGAACTATATGACTATTGAGCAGTTCGTGTCGGAGTTTTCAAAGAAGGTATTTAATATCGACCTTGATAGGCAGGCGCATATTGAATTGCATGATCCGTTTGCTATAAGAGCATACGCAGAGGAAATCGAAGATAGCCAGGATTCTTCAGAAGAAACGGATGTCGAGGAAGACGTTACTGATATGTCAAACGGACGATTTGATATATTTAAGAGCTATATAGCTATCTGGAATCTGTGGGGACATGAGGATATGGAAGCACCGCTTCCAAACGGCGAGATGGCAGTGCATGCTCATAATTCATTTTTGCAGGTTGCACATGATCACGGCATCATATTTGGCATATATTTTGTACTGTTCATAGGATATGTGGTAATATTGTCTATGATTGGAGCAGTAAAGGGAAAACGTGATCCATATGCGATGTTCTGTCCGATAATCATCGTATGTTTTTCTATGGCCAGTCTTGTGGAATGGATAATGCATCCGTGCAATCCGTTTGGTATAGCAATATTTCTGGCGATGATGCCACTAATATATAAGGATTCATTAAAAGATGAAAAAAGTAATTAATGCAAAACTCTTATACAGAAGAACATTCTTGATCATATATGATGTCATCAGTATAGTTGCGGCTAGTTATTTGGCTATACTTATGAGATATGAGTTTGAATGGGATTCTATTCCTAAGCATTTCATGAACCCTATAACAAGATATCTACCCATAAACATCTTGTTGACTATCGGAATATTCTTTTTATTCAAGCTATACAGCAGTCTCTGGGCATTTGCAGGTGAGACGGAACTGCAAAACCTGGTATTTGCATGTATAGTTTCCGGCGGTGTTGATGGTATAGGTCTTCATCTGATGAGAGAGAGCACTCAGGGTGTTCCAAAGAGTTATTACTTCATGTACGTGTTTACTTTGATAGCTCTTGTTTTTGCCAGCAGATTCTCATACAGATTCTTGCGTAATCAAAAACACAAATACATGAATAAGGACAATGCGATCAGAGTAATGATCGTAGGCGCCGGTGATGCGGGCAATTCCATCATTAAAGAGATCAAGACCAGCAACTTCTCAACTATGAATGTTACATGCCTTATAGATGATGATAAGAGCAAATGGGGCAGCTACATTCAGGGGATAAAGGTTGAAGGCGGAAGAGAAAAGATAAAAGAGTGCGTTGATACTCATAACGTTGATGAGATCTTTATTGCAATTCCGAGTGCGAGCAGGACAGTAATAAGGGAACTGCTTGAGATATGCAAGGATACGGAGTGTAAACTGAGAGTTCTTCCAGGTATCTATCAGCTTGTAAACGGTGAAGTCAGTGTCAGCAAGCTGCGTGATGTCGAAGTTGAAGACCTTTTAGGAAGAGAACCCGTTGCAGTTGATCTTGATGCGATCATGGGTTATATAACCGGCAAGACAGTACTTGTTACAGGTGGCGGTGGTTCTATAGGAAGCGAGCTTTGCAGACAGATAGCTGGACATAATCCAAAGAAACTGATCATAGTTGATATATATGAAAACAGTGCATATGAGATTCAGCAAGAACTATTGTATAAACATCCTGATATGGATCTTTTGGTACTTATTGCCTCTGTACGCAATACGAACAGAATGAATTCAATATTTAAGGAATACAGACCTGAAATCGTTTATCATGCAGCAGCACACAAGCATGTCCCTCTTATGGAGATTAGTCCTAATGAGGCGATAAAGAACAATGTATTCGGAACATGGAAGACAGCTCAGGCTGCGGCTACTTATGGTGTAAAGAAGTTTGTTCTTATAAGTACTGATAAAGCAGTTAATCCGACTAACATCATGGGTGCAAGCAAGCGCATCTGTGAGATGATAGTCCAGAGTTTTGATAAGCATTACGATACAGAATTTGTAGCAGTAAGATTCGGAAATGTTCTTGGAAGCAACGGATCAGTCATCCCTCTGTTTAAAAAGCAGATTGCAGCAGGCGGTCCCGTAACCGTTACTCATCCTGATATAATAAGATACTTCATGACAATACCAGAAGCTGTATCGCTTGTTTTACAGGCCGGAGTTTACGCACATGGCGGCGAGATATTTGTCCTTGATATGGGAGAACCTGTCAAGATCCTTGATCTTGCAAAGAACCTTATCAGGCTTTCAGGCTATAAGGTAGGAGAGGATATAGAGATAGAGTTTACTGGTTTAAGACCCGGAGAAAAACTATACGAAGAGCTCCTCATGGATGAAGAGGGAATGCAGGATACTGCTAATAAGTTAATACATATAGGGAGACCTATAGAGATAGATGAGATGAAGTTCTATGCCCAGCTAAAGGCGCTCAAGGAAGAGTCAAAGAATGAATGCTCAGATATCCGTGCAATGATACACGAGATAGTACCAACATACGTATACAATGGAAAATAAAAAGAACTTATACAGGCTGAGAGGATGTTTAAGAGCATACTTTCGGTTTATCAGGGAAAACAAAAACAGAGATATCTGTATCTTCATGGGAACTCCAAGACATAAAAATCTGGGAGACCATGCTATAGTTTATGCTCAATATAAGTATATTGAAAAGATGTATCCTGATATGGCGATATTCGAATTTAGCAAGCTCGAATATGAGACATATCGTTTTCTATTAAAAAGGATTATAACTAAGAAAGCTCTTATCGTTATTGACGGAGGCGGAAATCTAGGTACGTTATGGCCTGAGGAAGATGCCCTGATCAATAATGTCATTTCTGATTTTCGAGATAATCGAATAATCATATTCCCACAGACAGCTTATTATGAAGGTGATAAAAGAAACGAACTTATAAAGGCTTTTTCCGATAAGATCAATTCTCATAAAGATATTCTTTTAATGGTAAGAGATAAGGCAAGCTATGAGATTTTTAAAAATCTGATTGAAGAAAGCAAATTGCAGTTATCACCGGATATAGTGTTAAGAATGGGAACTGAGATTTTAGGAAAAAAATCGCTTCAAAGAACAGATATTGGAATATGTATTAGGGATGATAAAGAGAGTGTTAACAAAATAGATATAAAAAACAATATCTGTTCAATCCTTAAAAAAAAGGAATACAGTTATAAATTTATTACCACTTTTGCGGATCACAATATATATCCAGAAGAAAGAGAACACATCTTAAAGGAAAAATGGACGGAATTCGCATCTTATAAACTCATTATTACAGATAGATTGCATGGAATGATTTTTTCTGCGATAACAGAGACGCCATGCATAGTATTTGATAACCTGAGCAGGAAAGTATCAGGAGGATATGAATGGGTGAAAGACTTCAATTTTGTTATACTACATAGGGATATTGATGATTTGGAAAAAATTGATAACGAAATCGATTCTTTATTAAATGATTACGGAGATAGGATTGAATAATTGTTATGGATCAGATAAATCGAATTATACATTTTAAGATACCTATGTCTATATGTAACCTGAGATGTCATTATTGTTATCTTTCACAAAGAGATAAATGCTTTCAGGGAGAACAGCCTCAAATGAAGTATTCGCCGGAATTCTTTGGAAAAGCCTTTAGCAAAGAAAGGCTGGGCGGAGTTGCATACTTCAATTTCTGTGCGGATGGCGAAACGATGTTGGTAAAGGACATTGACAAATATATCAAAGCCGTGATTGAACAGGGACATTATGTTGAACTTATTTCTAATATGACAGTAACTAAGATGGTTGATAGATTTCTGGAATGGGACAAAGAACTCTTGAAACACATCGAATTTAAAGGCAGCTTTCATTATCTTGAATTTAAGGAAAAGGGTTTGCTAAATACTTATGCTGATAATATAAACAGAGTTTGGAAGGCGGGAGCATCGGTTAGCGTAGAAATTACTCCTAGTGATGAATTAATTCCTCTACTAGATGAAGTAAAGATTTTTTCTATGAAGAAATTTGGTGCATTGCCTCATATAACCATCGCTAGGGATGACAGAACTAAGGATATTGATTATCTTACAAACCTGTCAATGGAAGAATATGACAAAGTATGGTCGGAGTTTGAGTCTGGTCTGTGGAATTTTAAGAGAAGTATATTTAAAGTGAAAAGGAAAGAGTTTTGTTATGCGGGCTTATGGTCGTTATATATAAACTTTTATACAGGAGCTACAAAACCATGCTATTGCGGAGAATACATGGATAATTTCTATGAGAACATCGGTGAGCCTTATAAATTTCGGCCTATAGGAAAGTGTCTTATGCCGCATTGTTTTAATGGGCATATGTTGTTGGGATATGGATTGATTCCTGAGTTGGAAACGCCTGAGTATGCCACAATGAGAGATCGAGTTAAAGACGATGGGAGTCATTGGATAAAAGAAGATTTATTGAGGTTTATGACCACGAAACTAAAAGATTCCCGAGACGAGATTAACGGTGTTCTAAAATTCTATTATAGAAGTAAGACAATAGCGGATGATATATTTTCGAATACTAAGCAAAGGATAAAGAGATTATTAAAGAGGTAATGCACGGAGAAAATGGTATGTCTGGAATTGATATAGGTTTTTGTGATATGAGCAGAGACTTTGATGTGAATGATAACATGTTTGTCAAAGCTCTTAAAAAGAATAACATTGACTATCATATAAGCGATAACCCTAAAGTACTATTTTATTCTGTTTTTGGAAACAGACATAATATATATAACGGATGCGTTAAGGTCTTTTATACTGGAGAACCTATTGCCCCTGATTTCAATGAGTGTGACTATGCAATAGGATTTGACAAGATTTCATTTGGAAACAGATATCTACGAAGGCCATTGTGGTTCCCTGATGAAAGTATAATAACCCCACTTGAAATATCTGATGAAGAAGCATTAAACAGAAAATTCTGCAACTTTGTATATTCCAATGACAAGGATGGCAATGCTGTTCGTTTAAGAACCGAATTTGCTAAAAAACTCATGAAGTACAAACACATTGATTGCCCAGGCAAGGTTCTCAATAATATGAAATCAGATCTTCTTGCTAGGGAGAACAGAAACTGGACAAGAAGCAAAGTTGAATTTATTGCTGATTACAAATTTACAATAGCTTTTGAAAACTCTAGGTACAACGGATATACTACAGAAAAGATGTTAAATCCGTTATCAGCAAAATCGATACCGATTTATTGGGGAAATCCGGAGGTTGAAGATGACTTTAACCCTAGTGCTTATATAAATGCCAATGGATATGAAAACAATCTTGATGCACTAGTTGAGAAGATAATAAAACTGGATAATGATGATGAGGCGTATCTTGGTATGCTTCATGCTAATCCGATGAATGAAACTTACGATATTAATGAACGCGACAGATTTGATGAGTTTATTTCTTATATCGTTCGTAATTCTGATTGTGTCTATCCAAAGGATCCTTTGGCATTTAAAAAAAGGATGTCTTTTGAAGGGTTATCAAGAAAAGAAAAACTTCAATTCTTTTTGAAAAAATAGGTATGAGTAGATAAACATGGAAACATTTATAAAAATATACGGTTTGATTCTGATAATGGGAGTCATTTCGACAACAGTTGATAAAGCAGTGCTTAAGAAGAAAAGTAATTTCTTAAGCACTCATTTCCGAAACCACCAACCTCGCC
>JAEEUS010000020.1 GCA_016290615.1 Lachnospiraceae bacterium
CCAACAGAAATGACGAGATGAGATATCTGACAGATACGCTCAATGAAACTGTCGCGGGAATTCACTCTATCATGGGCAATGTAAGAGGCTTCGGTGATGATGTTACGGAGTCTGCTAACAAGGTATACGAGTCCAGCGACAACATGAAGGATATCATGCAGAATATCTCTCAGGAACTTGATCAGCTCGCAGACGGTGCAGAACTCCAGGCAAAGGATGCGGATGTATGTGCTCACGAGATGAACGAGTTCTCAGATAAACTTGACGGTGTTGTTAACAGTACAAAGCAGATGGAGGATACCATCGGCAAGACTCTGGATTCAACACAGCTTGGAAGAACAAAGATATCTTCACTGAATGAAAAGAGTGCGCTGACCACAGAACTGGTACAGCAGCTGATCGTTGAGATAGAGGACGTTATAAGAAAGACGGATGTTATCAGTAACTTCGTTGAGGTTATAAACGAGATAGCGGATCAGACAAACCTGCTTTCTCTTAACGCTTCCATTGAAGCGGCAAGAGCAGGCGAGGCCGGAAGAGGATTTGCCGTAGTTGCTGAAGAGATCAGAAAACTTGCTGACGAGTCAATGAAGGCATCTTCACAGATAGACAGTATCCTGGGTGATATCAGAGTAGCAAGTGAAAAGGCTACAGGTTCAGCTAAACGCACTACCGGATATATCAGCGAACAGGGAGAAGCCCTTGAGGATACAACTGAAGTATTTGCCGATATAACAAGATGTGTCGAGGATATGGTAGACGGACTAAACAACATATCCGAAAACATGGAAGTAATGGTAAGAGAAAAAGAGATGATCGTGAACTCTATCACGAGCATTGCATCTGTCAGCGAAGAAACTGCGGCTGTTACAAGGAGTGTAACGGATTCGATTGGATCTCAGCTTGATACGGCGGTTTCACTTGCAGGAGAGGCAGATACTCTAAATGAAAAGGTAAACTCTCTCAGCGAGAGCATGGACCACGTAATATTATAAAGACGGAAGGTAAACAAAGATGATAGTCGAACTGATTTCGGTAGGGACAGAGATACTTCTTGGCAACATAGTAAATACCAATGCCGCGTTTTTATCTGAAGAATGCGCCAAGCTCGGACTCTCATGTTACTATCAGACTGTTGTCGGTGACAATGAAGAAAGACTTACTCAGACCTTAAAGACAGCTCTTTCAAGATCGGATATAGTAATTCTGGGAGGAGGCCTCGGGCCTACCCAGGATGACCTGACAAAGGAAGTCGCAGCAAAGGTCTGCAATAAAAAGATGTATCTTGATGAGGATTGCAAAAAGCACATCGAGGATTATTTTGCAGCCAAGAACATCAAGATACCCGATAATAACTGGAAGCAGGCGATGATACCCGAGGATTCGCAGATACTGCCCAATCCCAACGGTACGGCACCCGGTGTCATCATTGAATACGGAGAGCAGAGAGTTGTTCTTCTTCCCGGTCCTCCGAATGAATTAAAGCCGATGTTCAAGGATCAGGTTGAACCGTATTTCAGAAACATGCTTCCGCGTACGATCCTTTCTAAGACTGTCAAGATATGCGGAATAGGTGAGAGCAGTGTTGAAAAGCAGGTGGAGGATCTGATCAATGCTCAGAGCAATCCGACCATAGCTACATATGCAAAGACCGGTGAAGTTCATCTTCGCGTAACGGCATCAGCCGAGGACGAAGCTGCGGCAAAGAAACTCTTAAAGCCAGTAGTAAAGGAATTAAAGAACAGATTCGGAACATATATATATTCAACGGATGAGAATGTTACTCTTGAAATGGCAATAGCAGATCTGCTGATCGCCAACAATCTGACGATCTCGACCGTGGAATCCTGTTCGGGAGGCCTGCTGGCCGGAAGACTGATCAATGTTCCCGGAATATCCGAGACATTCAAAACAGGTTTTGTGACATATTCAAACAAGGCCAAGAGAAAATTTGCGGGTGTCAGAAAGTCATCACTTGAAAAGTACGGCGCCGTAAGCAAGCAGGTGGCACAGGAAATGGCTGAGGGAATGCATGACGTGAGCAAGGCCGATGTAGTCATATCCACGACAGGAATAGCCGGACCCGACGGCGGAACCGATGAGAAGCCTGTCGGACTGGTATATATGTGCTGCTACGTTTGCGGTAGAGTAACTGTAAAGGAATATCATTTCCACGGAAACAGAGCAAAGATAAGAGAAACAGCTGTTGCAAACGCTCTCATACTGTTAAGAGAGTGTCTCCTTGAATACTTCAGCGAGAACACATTCGGAAAAGAATAAATGAGTTAAAAAATATTCGCATGGGCATTTTGTGTGTTCATGCGAATATCTGAGTAACAGAGTTTTTATTTCAAAAACTTTTCAAAAGGGAGATAAAACGGACTATTAAAAATATATTTTTATATATGTAAACTACGTGTTGACAAATACGAACATATGTTTTAATATACATATCAGAACATACGTTCAAAAATGTCGTGCTTTTTAGACTATATAAGGAGACAGATTATGGAAAGAGAAGAAAAATTAAAAGCATTGGATGCGGCTATAGCACATATTGAGAAACAGTACGGCAAAGGGGCTGTCATGAAACTGGGAGATCCTGCTTCTCAGATGAATGTTGAGACAATACCTACAGGATCTTTAAGTCTTGATATAGCACTCGGACTTGGCGGCATACCCAAGGGACGTATAGTCGAGATATACGGTCCGGAATCATCCGGCAAAACAACAGTTACACTCCATATGATAGCGGAGGTTCAAAAGCGCGGCGGTATCGCAGGCTTTATCGATGCCGAGCATGCTCTTGATCCTACATATGCTAAAAATATCGGAGTTGATATAGATGATCTTTATATCTCACAGCCTGATAACGGTGAACAGGCTCTTGAGATAACCGAGACCATGGTGCGTTCAGGCGCTGTAGACATCGTTGTAGTTGACTCTGTTGCCGCACTTGTTCCGAAGGCTGAGATAGACGGTGATATGGGAGATTCACATGTCGGCTTACAGGCAAGACTCATGTCACAGGCCCTCAGAAAGCTCACTGCTGTAATAAGCAAGTCAAACTGCACAGTTATATTTATCAACCAGCTTCGTGAAAAAGTCGGTGTAATGTTTGGTAATCCCGAGACAACAACAGGCGGTAGAGCACTTAAGTTCTATTCGTCAGTGAGACTTGATGTAAGACGTATCGAATCTCTTAAGTCTGGTGGTGAAGTGATCGGTAACAGAACAAGAGTAAAGGTCGTAAAGAACAAGATCGCTCCTCCTTTCAAGGAAGCAGAGTTTGATATAATGTTCGGCAAGGGTATCTCAAAAGTCGGAGATATCGTTGATCTTGCTTCAAATCTCGAGATCATTAACAAGAGCGGAGCATGGTATGCATATCAGGGCAACAAGATCGGACAGGGACGTGAGAATACAAAGCTCTATCTTGAAGAGCATCCTGATATCTGCCAGGAGATCGAGAACAAAGTAAGAGATCACTACAAATTTGAAGGATCTAGTGAAGAAGAGGTTACAAAAGAATCTGAGGATTGAGAAGTATGATCATTACTGATATCACAGAACTTTCAAAATCCAAATATAAGATATTTATTGATAATGAGTTCGCCTTTGTTTTATACAAAGGCGAACTTCGTCAATATGGGATAAAGAAAGATGAAGAGATAAAAAAAGATATATATGACGAGATCGTTTCAAAGGTCATTCCCAAAAGAGCAAAGCTAAGAGCCATGCATCTGTTAGAAAAGAGGCCTTATACCGAGCGGGATATGAGAAACAAGCTAAAGGAAGGGCTGTATGATCAGGATTCGATAGATGAGGCTATAGATTATCTAAAAAGCTTTGGCTACATAGATGATCATGCATATGCGACTCAGTATATAGATACATATACACAGAACAGATCTGCAAGACGTCTTGAGCAGGACCTTATGAAAAAAGGTATAAACAAGGATGTGATCAGCGAAGTTTTAGCTATAAAACGTGATGAGGGTGAACTTGGAGACGAAGAGAGCATGATTAGGAGCCTGCTCGAAAAAAGAGGCTTTGATCCTGAAAATTCAGACAGCAAAACCATAGCTAAAAATGTACGGTTTTTATACCAGAAAGGATTCGCTCCGGAGACTATTGCCAGAGTCATGAGACAGGATTTTTAACTTGACATAAGTTGGCGTTTCATATAGAATTGATTTGTTGTAGATTGCTAAAAGAGGGTTTAACAGCCTTTTGGTATGATACATAAAATTAAATAAGAAATAGGAGGTGCTCCTGACATGCAGATGGCATTAGCTATAGCACTCGCTGTCGTGGCAACTCTTGTGATCGTTGCTCCCGTTACTTATCTGATAACATCAAATTATCAGAAAAAGAGCGCAGATTCCAAGATCAGCAAAGCTGAGGAACAGGCAAGAGCAATTATCGATGAAGCTGTAGTAGCGGCTGAAACAAAGAAACGTGAAGGCTTGCTTGAGATCAAGGAAGAATCTATCAAGGCTAAGAATGAGCTTGATAAGGAGATAAAGGATCGTCGTAGCGAGATTCAGCGTAACGAGCGTCGTATACAGCAGAAAGAAGAGAACATCGATCGCAAGACAGAGGCCATTGAGAAAAAGGAAGCTTCTCTGAATGCTAAGGAAGAAAGCCTTAACAAGCAGAAAGAAGTTATTTCCAAGCTTAATGAAGAACGCTTGCAGGAACTGGAAAGAATCTCAGGTTTGACCTCCGACCAGGCAAAAGATTATCTACTGAAAATTGTTGAAGAAGATGTCAAGCACGAGACAGCCGTCATGATAAAAGAGATGGAAAGTCGTGCTAAGGAAGAAGCTGATAAAAAGGCTAAGGAATATGTTGTCAATGCTATTCAGCGTTGTGCAGCCGATCATGTATCGGAGACGACAATCTCTGTAGTTCAGCTTCCGAATGATGAGATGAAAGGAAGGATCATCGGTAGAGAAGGTAGAAATATCAGAACTATCGAGACGCTCACAGGTGTCGATCTTATCATAGATGATACACCCGAAGCGGTTATCTTATCAGGATTTGATCCTATCAGAAGAGAGGTTGCCCGTATAGCTCTCGAAAAACTAATCGTTGACGGGCGTATTCATCCGGCAAGGATCGAAGAAATGGTTGAGAAGGCTCAGCGTGAAGTTGAGGTCATGATCAAGGAAGAGGGTGAAGCCGCAGTACTTGAAGTAGGCGTTCACGGTATTCATCCCGAACTTATCAAGCTTCTCGGCAGGATGAAGTTTAGAACAAGTTACGGCCAGAATGCACTCAAGCATTCGATTGAGGTCGCTCAGCTGTCAGGTCTTCTGGCAAGCGAGATGGGACTTGATGTACGTATGGCTAAGAGAGCCGGTCTGTTGCATGATATCGGTAAATCCGTGGATCACGAGATGGAAGGATCACATGTACAGATTGGTACAGACCTTTGTAAGAAATATAAAGAGTCGGCTCTTATTATCAATGCCGTAGAGGCTCACCACGGTGATGTTGAACCTCAGAGTCTGATCGCATGTATTGTTCAGGCTGCAGATGCGATAAGCGCTGCAAGACCGGGAGCAAGACGTGAGACCCTTGAAACATACACAACAAGACTTCGTCAATTAGAAGAAATAGCTAACAATTTCAAAGGTGTAGACAAATCATTTGCTATCCAGGCAGGTCGTGAGATTCGTGTTATGGTAGTTCCAGAGCAGATTACCGATTCTGATATGGTATTGCTTGCTAGAGATATTTCAAAGCAGATCGAGGCAGAGCTTCAGTATCCTGGTCAGATCAAGGTAAATGTTATACGTGAAAGCCGTGTAACAGATTATGCAAAATAATGATTGCAGTTATGAGAGAGAGTCAGTCGACTCTCTCTTTTTGTATGCATTAAATTGGCTTGATGACGTCAAAAATTAACGATATAATTGAAAGTGGAGGATTGTAGATATGAGAAAAAGAATACTGATCATTGATGATTCCGAGATAGACAGAGAGATACTCTCATGTATCTTAAGCATAGATGATTATGATATCGACACCGCTGAAAACGGATATCTCGGATTAGAGAAGATACTCAGGTCAACCAGACCGATCGACTGTATAATTCTTGACCTTCATATGCCGATAATGAACGGCTTTAGTGTCTTGGAGATCATGAAGCAGAATGAAGTTAAGAATATACCGGTAGTTATTATGACTGCCGAAAGCACCAGTGAGAATCTCATGAAGACATTTCCGTACAATATTGCAGATTTTATCTGCAAGCCATATGAGCCAGAGCTGATCCTAATGAGATTGAGGAATGTATTGAAGGATAGATAGGACAGTTTTTTGAAGGTGCGGAACATGAATAATGCGATTATTTCAACGGATGATTTTTTAACAAAACAGCTGAGTATGAAAAGAAGAGTCCTGATAGTTGATGATGAAGAGATCAACAGACTCATGCTTAAGAATACTCTTGACGATGACTATACCGTTTTGCTTGCACAAAACGGCAGAGAGGCATATGACATCGTAAAAAACGAGAACGGAAGGCTTTCACTTATCCTGTTGGATCTTCATATGCCTGTCATGGACGGATATGAATTTTATGAACTTCTGCAAAAGGATAAGGAGTTTGCAAAGATCCCGGTAATAGTTCTAACATCGGAAAAAGAAGCCGAAGTAAAGAGCTTAAAGATGGGTGTGGCGGATTTCATTCCCAAACCCTATGATGTGCCGGAAGTTATTCATGCACGTATAGACAGGATCATACAGCTGTACGAGGACAAGAATATAATAACCTCAACACAGTTTGATCCGCTTACGGGACTTTTTAACAGAGAATACTTTTTGGAGTATTCCACGATCTTTGATCAGTACTATCCGGATTATGCAAAGGATGTGATAGCTCTTAACTTCAACAGATTTCATGTAATAAATGCGGTACATGGAAGAGAATTCGGAGACAGCATATTAGCGGCCATAGGAAAAGCTATCAAAGAGTATGTAGATTCTTCAAAAGGACTTGCATGCCGTTACAGTGCAGATCTGTTTTATCTTTATATTAAGAGCGCAGATCATGCGGATGCGCTGTACAGTTTGATAAATGATACACTTAACAACCTTTTGGGAATTTCGGATACGCGTGTAAGGATCGGCATATTTAAGAATGCGGATTCGGAACCTGATCTAAGAAAAAGATTTGATCAGGCCCTTCTTGCATGCAACAGCATTAGAAGGAATTATAACCTGCATATAGCTTATTACGATGATAAGATCAGGGAAAAGGAACGCTTTGAAGAGATACTTATCAGAGAGCTTGACAGAGCTTTGGAGGAAGAACAGTTCAAGGTATTCTATCAGCCCAAATATTCAATCCAGGCTGACAAGCCTGTGCTTAGCAGTGCCGAGGCACTTATAAGATGGGAACATCCAAAGCTTGGAATGATAAGCCCCGGTGCTTTCATACCGCTGTTCGAGAATAACGGTCTCATAGGAAAAGTCGATCGCTTTGTATGGAGACATGCTGCTGAACAGATAGCTGAATGGAAGAAAAAATATGGAAAAACTATTCCTGTTTCCGTCAATGTATCAAGGATCGATATAATGAACGAAGGACTGACAGATGAACTGAAGGAGATCGTGGCAAATGCCGGTATCAGTCCGAAGGAATACTTTTTAGAGGTTACAGAGTCTGCATATACGGACAATCAGTCTGATATCTTCAGTATAGTCGAAGGCCTCAGAAAAGAAGGATTTACCATCGAGATGGATGACTTCGGTACAGGATATTCATCGCTCAACATGCTAACGAATCTGCCGTTTGATGTGTTGAAGCTTGATATGGTGTTTGTAAGAAATATACATACAGACACAAGAGCAAAGAAACTGGTTGAGTTCATTCTTGATATCGCTAAATACCTGAATGTCAGGATAATAGCTGAAGGCGTTGAATGCAAAGAGCAATATGAGATATTAAAGGAACTCGGATGTGACGTAATACAGGGATACTATTTCTCAAAACCTGTTGATTCAAATGATTTTGAGAGATTCATAGAAGAAGGAATGACTGCGGAGGTGAAACAATGACTATAGAACAACTTAAGGAACTTGGAGCAGATACTGAACAGGGACTTGCAAGATGCGGCAATAACGAGGCATTTTACTTAAGACTTGTAGGGATGGCTCTTGAACCGAAGACTTTTGAAGAACTCGAGAGCAAGATAAATGAAAACAAGCTTACCGAAGCTTTTGAGGCGGCACATGCTCTTAAGGGCGTGCTTTCCAATCTGTCTTTAACACCCATATATGAGCCGGTCTATGAGATCACGGAACTCTTAAGGAACAGACAGGAGACTGATTACAGTGAGCTTCTTGAAAAGATAATGGAAGAAAGAAAGAGATTTGCAGACCTGTAGTATCATGTCTGACCTGTGAGGTATATATGTTTGGTAAAAACCTTGAATTAAATGAGCAGACAATGAATACCATAGAAGAGATCGGACGTCATATGCCCGGCGGCTTCTTTATCTACAGGGCAGAGGGAAACGAGGAACTTCTGTATGCAAATGAAGCCACGATAAAGATTTTTGGATGCAATGATCTTGAAGATTTTAAGAGTCTTACGGGTTATACATTTAAGGGCATGCTCCATCCCGATGATTATCTGAAGGTATCGGAATCGGTCATAGATCAGATAAGAAAGAGTGATGAAAGTCTGGATCATGTTGAATACCGTATCATAAGAAAAGACGGTTCTGTCAGATGGATCGATGATTACGGCCATTATACGGAAACGCAGAATTATGGCGGTATTTACTATGTTTTCATTTCTGATATAACCGAAAAGCATGAGCAGGTCATCGAAGAAGCAAAGATCGCAGAGGAAAAGCTGCTTAAGGAGAAGGTCAGGAGAGAACAGCAGGACAGGATGATAACGGCACTGGCATCGGACTATCGCAGTGTATATCATGTTGATCTTGATAAGAATGATGCTGTCTGCTACAGAGCGGATCCGACTGACAAGCAGCAGACCGGGGAAGGGATACATTTTCCTTATATCGAACGCTTCAGTCTTTATGCGAACATGGCCGTCGATGAAAGCTATCGTGAAGGCTTTTTAAAGTTTATAGAACCCGACAATATCAGAAAGAATCTTGAAACAGACCCCATAATCTCATATCGCTATCTCGTTCACAGAAACGGTGAAAACTATTATGAGATGATACGTATGGCGGGTGTAAGACATGCGGCTGACAGGGATGACAAGACAGTACATGCAATAGGGCTTGGACTTACTAATATCGATTCAGAAATGCGTGAATCCATGGCAAGGAACAAGGCTCTAAGTGAAGCGCTTAATGCAGCTGAGGAAGCAAATAAAGCCAAGACCGCATTTCTGTCCAATATGAGTCATGAGATAAGAACGCCTATGAATGCGATCATAGGCTTGGACAGTCTTGCACTCAGAAATGAAAGTCTTGATACGGGTACCAGAGAATACCTTGAAAAGATCGGAGAAAGCGCTCGTCATCTTTTGGGACTCATAAACGATATCCTGGATATGAGCAGGATAGAATCCGGAAGGATGATACTAAGAAAAGAAGAGTTCTCATTCAGATCGATGCTTGAGCAGATCAATATCATGGTAATGACCCAGTGCAGTGACAAGGGGCTTAAGTATGAGTGCAGAGTCATAGGCGGTGTTTCTGATTTTTATATCGGTGACGATATGAAACTCAAGCAGATCCTCATAAATATCCTTAGCAATGCGATCAAGTTTACGGATCCGCCGGGAGCTGTAAGCCTGACCGTTGAGAGGACAGCTGTTTTTGAGGATCAGTCCACACTGAAATTTACAATAAGCGATACCGGTATAGGAATGGATGAGGAATTCATTCCAAAGGTATTTGATACATTCACCCAGGAAGACAGCAGCAGAAACAACAAGTACGGAAGCACCGGTCTGGGTATGGCCATAACAAAGAATATCGTTGAGATAATGAACGGCACCATCGCTGTATCATCAAAGAAGGGTGTCGGCACACAGTTTACTGTGGTCGTTACTCTTAAAAACTGTGAACATGACTGCGCAGAAGGAATAATAATCAATCCAAAGGATATGCGCGTACTGGTTGTTGATGATGAAGAGATAGCAGCCGAGCATGCTCGGATCGTGCTGGATGAGGCAGGCATCAAGGCAGACACATGTCTTAACGGTAAAGATGCCCTTCACATGCTAGAGCTTAAACATACCAAGCAGGAGCCTTATAACCTGGTACTGCTTGACTGGAGAATGCCGGATATGGACGGCATAGAAGTTGCAAAAGAGATAAGGAAGCTCTACAGCAGCGAAACGACCATTATCATCCTTACTTCATTTAACTGGGATGAGATCATGGATGAGGCGCTCCATATAGGAGTGGACAGCTTTTTGGCAAAGCCTCTTTTTGCTTCAAACGTTATCGGTGAGTTTGAGCGTATCGCAAGAAGAAACAACATGTCCATGTTCAAGGAGAAAAGACGCATCGATCTTAAGGATAAGAACATCCTTATGGCAGAAGATGTGATCATCAATGCCGAGATCATGAAGGAACTTATCAGGTTAAAGGGTGCAAATATAGACCATGCTCTCAACGGAAGTATAGCACTTGAAATGTTTGACAAGAGTGCCTTGGGATATTATGATGCTGTTCTTATGGATGTGCGTATGCCTGAGATGGACGGACTTGAAGCTACATCAAAGATACGTGCGCTTGACAGGACCGATGCAAAGAACGTGCCTATAATAGCCATGACTGCAAACGCGTTTGACGAGGATGTGCAGCGTTCGCTTCAGGTCGGCATGAATGCGCATCTTTCCAAACCTGTTGAAACGGAAAGACTGTATCAGACTCTTGAGGAACTGATATGGGAATACTATATGAAGAATAAGCCTGACAGCATACCAAAAGATAACAGGTAAACCAGCATATTTTTGCATTATTGATAAAAAAGTAGTATAAAGTTATTTGGGATTCAGGAAAACATTGAGGCAAAAAAATGGATAAGCAGATGTTTTGCAAATATTGCGGAAAGAAAATAGAAGTTGAGAATGCCATATTCTGTACGGGGTGCGGCAAGAGACTGGATGATGCACAACAGGCAAAGCCTGAGGAAGAAAAGGAACCTGTTAAAGAAGAGCAGGTAGAAAACGAAGAAACAAAGCCTGTTGAGAATAATAATGCTTCTAATGATGATGATCCTAAAAAGCCGGTATCTATCGTTAAGGTCGCACTGATAGTATTTGGAGCACTGCTTGCCATATCACTTATCGGTTTTGGAATCTACAAGCTTGCTACAAGAAGTGTTGTAGAAGATGAGGTCACTAATGATGACGGTGATGACGATGATGATATCACAGAAGCCAACCCGACAGATACGCCTGATGAACCTGAACCGACAAAAGAACCCGAAATAATATCATATGACAGAGCCCCTGATCCGACAGAACCTGTTATAGCTGCATCAGTACCGGGAAGTGATGATACTGATCCAAACGGCCTGCATATCTATAAGATCGTCATAGATGATGTGACATGGGAGGAAGCATGTAGGGATACCAAAACTCTCTTTGGAGATGAGGGCGGATATCTTGTGCATATCAATACCCAGGAAGAATATGATTACATCGTTGATTTTATTGAAAAGGCCGGATATGAAGACAGGATATTCTGGATAGGGGCAAAGAGAGAAGAGAGCCCTGCAGTGTATAAGTGGGTCGATCAGGATGGAAATCTTGTAGGCGACAATCTGAACAACCTGGAATACTGGCTTGAAGGCGAGCCGAGCTTTTACGATGACAGCACAAGCACATTCGAGACCTGTGTTGAGATGTTCTATTCAAAGAAGAACAAGAAGTGGGTACTCAATGATGTGCAGAATGATGTACTTGAACTGCTTCCGTCATATACGGGAAAGATGGGATATATAATAGAGATCGATTAGTATGAAAAGAGTATTTATGCGCATGCTCATTGCATTTAGCATTACAGTATGTGCAGCAGCATCTTTAAAACTAAATACTAAAGCAGCTGATCTTAGCGGCGACTGGAAGGATAATGTCAGGGCCGGTTTTGAGAGCAGATACTCAAAAGAAGAACTCAAGGAGTTCATGGAGGAAGTAGACAAGCTTGTAGCTGTAAGGGATAAGCAGCAAAAGGCTGAGGCTTTGGAAACAGCAAATGAAAGCGATGAAGAAGCCGACGAATACAGCAATTTTGCCATTGCCGATGTGGACAAGTATGTAAATGTAAGAACGCAGGCAAATACCGATTCCGAGATAGTCGGCAGGATGTATGACGGCGCCGTTGCCCAGATACAGGAAGAGGTTGACGGAGAGGACGGCAAATGGCTGCTTGTTACGTCAGGAAACCTTAACGGATATATCAAGGCGGAGTATTTCATCTATGGTGATGATGCCGTTGCTGTTATCGATGATTACATAGACAGATATGCCGTTGTTAAGGCAGACTGCTTGAATATCAGAGAAAACCCTGATATAGAATCCAAGAGAATAGGATATGCTCTTACCGGTGAAAAGCTTAAGCTGACAGGCAAAGCCGGTGACGAGGAATGGATAAATGTAAACTATGCTGATGATAAGACAGGCTTCGTAAGTGCCGATTATGTTTCAGTCGTAGAAGAATTCATCTATGCAAAGACTATGGATGAGATAAAGGCGGAAGAGGAAGAGCAGAAGAAACTGCTTGCCAGACAGAAGGAAGACGAAAAGCAAAAGCCTGAGAACGTAACCATAACAGAAACTGAACAGCCCGCCACAGCTCAGTATGCAGCAAGCGGAGATCTGAGAAACGATATCGTTAATTTTGCACTCCAGTATGTGGGATGTCCTTATGTACACGGAGGAAACAGTCTGACAAACGGGACAGACTGCTCAGGATTTACCAGTCTCGTATATGCGAATTTCGGATACGGACTGTCAAGAACTCCTTCGGGACAGCTGTCAAGCAACGGAAGAAGTGTAAGTCTTGATGAGATACAGCCCGGAGATATCGTATGCTACGGAAAGAGCAAGTGTACTCATGTGGGAATATACATCGGTGACGGACAGATAGTCCATGTCGCAAATCCCAGAAAGGGCATAGTAGTATACAACGTGGGATATGACAATATCCTTGGTGTAAAGAACGTTATTGACTGAGGATGTAGTCCTTTGAGATGCTCCATTCACCGAAGATCTCAGAACTCCACTCCTTTAATTTATCAACACTTATGCTGACACCGCCCCAGCTTCTTATACCATGCTTTGAAGCCAGTTCGTCGGTGTAATCCTCAAGTGCATAAACACCTTCAAATCTAAGAGGTCCGGACAGATACTCCATAACAAGCGGGAGTACTCCGGACTTGTTTTCGTCTATGTACACATCGTTTTCGGTCACATGAAATACTACCCAGGCCATGCCTTCAAGCATTGACTGGCCGTTCTGGCCGGTAGATATATAATTTCCCAGAGAATAATAACAAAGGCAGCTCTTACCTGAGGAAGTGGTTATCTTTTCAACCGGCTCGGGTACGTGAGGGTGAGCTCCGATGATAAGATCGGCGCCTGCATCAGCCATCTGATATGCAAACTCTGTCTGATATTTTGAAGGCTCTATGGCATATTCCGTGCCCCAGTGAGGGCATACTATGACGATATCAGCCATCTCATCGGCTCTTTTGATGTCATCTATTACAGCAGGATCGAGTCTGGTAAAATCCAGTTCACCTGTCTTGCTTCCTTCCTTTGTGGCACACAGGATATTCATGTGTCCCTGTACGTTAGACGGAACCGCTCCAAGATTGGGTCCGTATGTGTAATTCAATATCGCAAATTTGATACCCTCTATCTCCATAACAGGGATATCATGCAGTTCATCGGGATTCTCATGTATACCTACCATGAGCACGCCCGGATGCTGCTTCCAGACATTGCAGGCATTAAGAAGACCTTCAATACCCTGATCTATCGTATGGTTCGAAGACTGAAGAACAACATTGAATCCGGCCTTTTCAATGGCATCGGCTATCTCGACGGGAGAATTGAAATACGGAAAACCGCTGAAGCCCTTTTCATTGCCGGCCATAATGGTCTCCTGATTGATTATGCTTATATCAGCCTTATCAAGATATGGAGCTATATCTTCATAAAGAAGATCAAAGTTGTATGTGCCGTCTGACTGCCTTCCGCTGTTTACAAGACCCATGTGCATGAGGTTATCGCCTACAGCAAGCAGACTGATATCATATTCTTCAAACGGGGGAGGTGTAGGAGTCGGGATCGCTTCGATCTCGATCTTAACGGTTTCCTGACTCTCCTGCGTAACATCATCTGCTACAGTAGTTTCATTTATCTGTTCTTCAGAGCTTTCTTTTATAAGTACTGACCATTTAGGATATGTGATTATCGCACCGCATAAAAGCGTTCCGATAAGGCTTATTAAAAATACCCATATTATCTTTTTATTCATGGCTTGCCTCGTTTGATTATATTTCTCAGATAGTTTATCACATACGCCTGTTTTATGGTACAATTAAATCGCTTAATCTGATTTAGTGGATGGAGAGAAATGATATGAAAAAAAGACTGATAATGATCATGATGTCCGTTATGCTCACGGTTTCGTTTGCGGCCTGCACAAAAGAAGTAAATGAAGACGTTGAAACAATTGACGAAACCGATGAAGATGCAGACGATGAAGATGATGAAGATGAGATAGATAACGATAACGGCGATGATATAAAAGAGCCATCTGAAGAAAAGCCTGCTGAAAAAGTCGACAGGGTTTTGGGCAATGATGAATACCGTGTATATTTTATAGACGGTGACAAGCCCGTGCTTATATGTGATCTTTCGGACTCAAAAGGATATATAAGAAGTGCAAGACTTATCGGAAACCGTATCTATGTGGTTGCCTACAGTAATGATTCAAGTAAACTTAGACTTTCAGTCTATGACTGTGAAGGAAATCTTGTTGATACTCCGTATACCGGAAAGAGCGGCATATTCTTAAATGTGGCGGATTATCAGGATAAGGTTTATATCGATGTATATGACTATACCACTGACTTAAGCTATAATTCCGAGGTGCTCATATATGATCCTGAGACTAAGAAATGCTCGCGTGACAATGATCTTGAGGATGTAGAGAACAAGATACGTGAGAACGATTATACTTTCCTGATCTCGGGAGAAAACAGCTTACTCAGAACTCTTGAAGACTTTAACGGAAGGATTTATGTAAAAAACGATAACGGCACGATCTTTGAGCTGGATCCAAAGAGCGGAGATATGATAAAGGAGATCGTAACCGTAAACGGTTCATGGTATGCGGCTGCCGTAAGCGGAGATTATGTCTGGGTGAACGGTTATTCCGAGGATAATCAGGAGGAGTACTGCACTGTATATAATCTGAAAAATGCGGACAGCGAGAAGCTGTATGGCGGCTCGGCAGATAACAGACCGGAAGTAGTGTGCGGAAGAAACGGTATATTCTACGGTTATAATCAGACGGATGCGTATTTTCATCCCGACAGACAGCTCTTTAAGTATAATGCTGCAAGCAGGAAGATGGATATTCTCATAGAAGAGAAGGAAAAGCCCGGACTTACGGGGTATTACTACTCGCCGTTTATGTCAGGAGCGACCGTTACCGATACGGATTATTACTATCTTTCCGATTATGATACAAAGATCGGATGGAAGAGATACAACTTTGCCGATAAAAAGGTCTATGATACCGGTGCCTTTGTTCATGAATATTCCTGGGGCGAGTTTGCACAGGTGGATGCAAAAAAGAGCATAGATTATTATCCGGACAATAAAGATAAGGCACTTTACAAGTCATACCTGGAAGTTGTAACGATAAAAGACAGCGTACCAAATGCAGATAAGATTAATAAGATATTAAGGGACATGGATGACAGGTTCCTTGAGTCATGCGCGGACCATACAACAGTCGATGTACTTGATTTTGACAATGAAAATTACTGGTACAGCGAGTCTAATGAACGAACATTAAACGATATATACAAGATCGGATCTCATTATCTGGTAATCAACTATGACGGTTATGATTACTATGGCGGAGCACACGGTATGCCTTACAGAATCCATATTCTCTTTGATATGAATACCGGAGATGAGATAAAGCTTGCTGATATCTGCAGCATGAATGATTCTGCGTTTAAGAACCTCGTTGCAATGAAGACAGTCGAAGACTGGAAGACAGGCGATAATTACTATTACAATACATACGAGGACAATCCCGATTATCAGAACGAGCTGTTTGAAGAGGCAAAGGAATATGCTTCAAAGGATATGGATGTCAACTATCTTGCAGACGGTATAGAGGTTGAATATCCTCCATATTACATGGGACCTTATGCATCCGGATATATATGTGTTTTTATCAGCTATGAGGAACTGGGAATCAATATAAACAACTGATATGACTGATATCGATAAGATCACACAATACTACAATAAATTCAATGAGGACAAACGCTTAAGATCCAGACACGGACAGGTCGAGTATCGCGTTTCCATGAAATATATCAATGAATATCTTAAGGACATGGGAAAGGAAGCAAGGATACTAGATGTAGGCGCTGCAACAGGAGCGTACAGCATACCGCTTGCCGATGAAGGATACGAGGTTCATGCGATCGAGCTTGTAAAGCACAATGTTCAGAGACTGCGTGCCGCAAGCGACAGGGTGCATGCTCTTCAGGGAAATGCTCTAAAACTGACAAGAAAGTTTGAAAAGGAATACTTTGACCTTGTTCTTGTCTTCGGACCTATGTATCATCTGTTTTCGCATGAGGAGAGAGCAACTGTCCTTGATCAGACAAAAAGAGTGTTAAAGCCCGGCGGTATCGCGATGGTGGCATACTGCATGAATGATTATGCGGTAGTAAAACACGGATTCATGGAAGGAACCATAAAAGAGGCATTCAATAACAACAAGGTTGACATAAATTACAATGTTATGTCAACAGATGATGACCTCTATGATTATGTTTCGATAGATGAGATCGATGCGCTTGCAAGCGAGAGCGGTCTGATAAGACATAAGATAATCACTCCCGACGGACCTGCCAATTACATACGACATATCTTAAGGGACATGGATGAAGAAAGTTTTGAGTTATTTGTTAAATATGTTGAGAGCATAGCAGAAAGAAAGGATATGATCGGAGCAGCTGCTCATACGGTTGACATACTGCAAAAGCCTATTGACTAAACATATATATAAATCTAAAATATAATTTAGCGGTTTAAAGCGTCAAACAATTAAAATAAATATATATCTGATAGGAGAAATACGATGCCAATTACAGAGATTCTTGAAGAAAACTGCAAAAAATACGGAAATGATATCTGTCTTGTAGAGATCAATCCCGAGATACAGGAAGCCAGACATGTGAGCTGGAAGGAGTATGAGCTCATCGAGTCCAATCCTTCGAATTTCTACAGAAGAGAGATCACATGGAACGTATTCAACGAAAAAGCCAACAGGTTTGCAAATCTGCTTTTAAGCAGAGGTGTAAAGAAAGAAGACAAGGTGGGCATTCTGTTAATGAACTGTCTCGAGTGGCTCCCGATTTATTTCGGAATACTTAAGACAGGTGCGATAGCTGTACCGTTAAACTTCCGTTATGCGGCAGATGAGATAGAGTACTGCGTGAATCTCGCTGAGATAAATGTTCTTGTATTCGGTCCCGAGTTCATCGGACGTGTGGAAGAGATAGTTGAGAATATCAGCAAGAACAGGATCCTTTTATATGTAGGTGACGGATGTCCTGAATTTGCAGAAAGCTATGACAAGCTCACAGCAAACTGCTCAAGCATCTCACCTGACATAAAGCTTACCGACGATGATTACGGCGCTATCTATTTTTCTTCGGGAACAACGGGATTCCCCAAGGCTATACTGCATAAGCACAGAAGTCTGATGCATTCATGCAAGGTTGAACAGGCCCATCACGGACAGACAAAGGATGATATCTTCCTCTGCATACCTCCACTTTATCATACAGGCGCAAAGATGCACTGGTTCGGTTCATTTTTGGTAGGTGCAAAGTCCGTACTGTTAAAGGGAACAAAGCCGAAGGCTATTCTTGATGCGGTAAGCAACGAGAAATGTTCTATCGTATGGCTTTTGGTTCCGTGGGCACAGGATATACTCGATGCCATTGACAGCGGTGAAGTGAGATTAGAGGATTATGATCTGAGTGCATGGAGACTCATGCACATAGGAGCTCAGCCCGTTCCTCCGAGTCTTATCGCACGCTGGAAGAAGGTATTCCCGCACCATGATTATGATACAAACTACGGACTCAGCGAGTCTATCGGACCCGGTGCAGTTCATCTGGGTGTTGAGAACATACATAAAGTCGGTGCCATCGGAAAGGCAGGCTACGGCTGGCAGACAAAGATTGTTGATGAGAACGGAGTAGATGTAAAGCAGGGCGAGGTCGGAGAGCTTTGTCTTAAGGGACCCGGTGTCATGGAATGCTACTACAACGATCCCAAGTCAACTGCAGAAGTACTTAAGGACGGATGGCTCTTTACAGGAGATATGGCTATGGAGGACGAGGACGGATTCATCTTCCTTGTAGACAGAAAGAAGGACGTTGTCATCTCCGGCGGTGAGAATATCTATCCGGTTCAGATAGAGAACTTCTTGCGTGCAAATCCGAAGATAAAGGACGTTGCTGTAATCGGAGTTCCGGACAGCAGACTAGGTGAAGCTACACTTGCTGTAATAGAACTTAAAGACGGCGAGGAGAGTTCGGAAGACGAGATCAACGCATTCTGTCACAAGCTTCCCAGATACAAGAGACCCAGACACATCGTATTTGCGGATATACCCCGTAACCCTACAGGAAAGATCGAGAAGCCGAAGTTAAGAAAGATATACTGTGGTGAAAGCGTAGTCGCAAAGCAGAACAGAGGATAATATATGGCAGAACTCAGATGTCCGCACTGCGGACAGGCATTTACGGTTGATGATACGGAATTAAGTTCCATTGTTAAGCAGATAAGAGATGCTGAATTTGAACGTGATCTCAGAGACAGGATCGATGAACTCAAGGAGCATCTTGATAAAGAGCATAAAGCAGAGATAAAGACTGCGCTTGCCGAGGCTGAAAACAAGATCATGAAGCTTAAGTCTGAACTTGACAGCAGCGAGGACAAGAAGCAGATCGCTGTCATGGAGGCTGTCAAAAAAGTCGAGGACAAGAATCATGATCTTGAAAAGGATCTGTTAAACGAGAAGGAAAACACAAAGGTTTTATTGGCCGAAAAGGATGCCCAGATCGAGTTTTACAAGGATCTTAAGACCAAGATGTCCACAAAGATGATCGGAGAAACTCTCGAACAGCACTGCGAGATACAGTTCAATCAGCTTCGTGCAACTGCTTTTAAGAATGCCTATTTCGAAAAAGACAATGATGCAAGAACAGGCAGTAAGGGAGATTTTATCTTCAGGGAGAATGATGAATACGGCAATGAGATCGTATCTATCATGTTTGAGATGAAGAATGAGAGTGATACTACTGCCACTAAGCATAAGAACGAGGATTTCTTTAAGGAGCTTGACAAGGACAGAAGAGAAAAGAACTGCGAGTATGCTGTTCTGGTGACTCTACTTGAAGCAGACAGCGAGCTTTACAATGCAGGTATCGTGGATGTTTCATACAAATATGACAAGATGTACGTTGTAAGACCCCAGTGCTTCATACCGATCATAACCTTGCTCAGAAATGCAGCGCTTAATGCTCTTGCATACAAGCAGGAACTTGCGATCGTAAGAAACCAGGATATAGATATATCAAACTTTGAGGATTCACTGCTCAAGTTCAAGAATGATTTCGGCCGCAATTATGAGCTGGCTCACAGTCATTTTGACAAGGCGATAGAAGAGATAGACAAGACAATCCAGCATCTTGAAAAGGTCAAGAAGGAACTGCAGGGATCTGATTCACAGCTGCGCATCGCAACAAACAAAGTCGAGGATGTGAGCATAAAGAAGCTGACAAAAGACAATCCTACAATGCAGGAAAAGTTTGAACAGGCACGTAAGGAAAAACAGGAAAGATGAGCAAAGAAAAAAAGGATAAGACCATACATCCAGCAAAATGGCTGCTTTTAATACCTTTTCAGCTTGTTGCGGATGTAGTGCTGCTTGTACTCGGCGCATATATCGATTCCAATCTGTATACGAATGCGGCTCAGACACCGGGGCATCCCGCACCGGCCTTTACGCTGATCTCGGGCATGCTTGTTATTGTTCTTACCGTTATAGCAGTAATCGTTGCGATCATCATGTTTATTTCTTCACTGATAAAAAAACACAGGATAGAAAAGCAATAATATACATTATTTCAACTAACCACCCTTAAAACGGGTGGTTTTTTGTATATTTGCACATAGTCAAAATCACATGTATTTGTGATAATTCATATTGTTGTGTAAAGAAACTATCGGAGAAAATATGATGAAAGAATTCACACCAAAATTATTTGATGTAATGAAAAACTATAATGCAAAGCAGTTCGGAAAGGATGTGGTCAGCGGTATCATAGTCGCTATCATCGCACTTCCCTTGTCAATTGCTTTGGCACTTGCTTCGGGTGTTGGACCCGAGCAGGGTATATATACTGCGATATTTGCAGGTTTTGTAATAGCGTTCCTTGGAGGATCGAGAGTCCAGATAGCAGGACCCACGGCAGCGTTTGCCACGATCGTTGCGGGAATTGTTGCAAGAAACGGAATGGAAGGACTTGTGCTTGCCACCATCATGGCAGGAATAATCCTCATAATCATGGGTCTTTTCAAGTTTGGAAATCTGATAAAGTATATCCCTTATACGATAACCACAGGATTCACCTTCGGTATAGCGGTGACTATCCTGATAGGACAGATCAAGGATTTCTTCGGGATGGCATTTACAACTTCACCCATAGAGACACCTGAAAAGGTCATGGCCATAGTACATGCAATACCAACCATAAACGTACAGGCTCTGATAGTCGGAATAGTATGTCTTGCAATCCTCATCGTATGGCCTAAGATAACTGAGGTCATCCCCGGATCGCTCATAGCTGTAATAGTGGCGATTGTCATGGTCAAGGGTCTTAAGATGGATGTAAAGACCATAGGAGATCTTTACGTGATATCAAACAAGCTTCCGCCTCTGTCAGTACCTCACTTTGACTTTGAGACGGTAAGACTTCTTCTTCCCGATGCGTTTACGATAGCGATACTTGCTGGTATCGAATCACTCTTATCATGTGTTGTTTCAGACGGTATGATAGGAAGCAGACACAAGCCTAACATGGAGCTTATAGCTCAGGGTGCAGGAAACCTGGCAAGCGCACTGTTTGGAGGAATACCCGCAACGGGAGCGATAGCCCGTACTGCAGCAAATATAAAGAGCGGCGGACGTACACCCATAGCAGGAATGGTCCATTCAGTTACGCTTCTTATAATCCTTGTTGTACTCATGCCTTATGCGGCATGGATACCGATGCCTGCGATTGCAGCGATACTTTTCATGGTTGCCTACAACATGAGCGGATGGAGAGAATTTGTACATCTTTGCAAATGTTCGCCAAAGAGCGATATCCTTGTTCTCGTGATCACATTTGTCCTTACCGTGGTATTTGACCTTGTGGTTGCTATAGAAGTTGGCATCATCATGGCAGCATTCCTCTTCCTAAAGAGAATGAGCGAGGTTACCGAAGTAAAGAGCTGGGAATATCTTGATGAAAATTATGATGAGAACAATGACCCCATGGCACTTTCACTGCGTCAGGTACCCAAGGGAGTTTTAGTATATGAGATAAACGGCCCCATGTTCTTTGCAGCTGCAGACAAGTTCATGCAGATCAATACCCAGAAGGGAATAAAAGCTGTCATCTTAAGAATGAGAGGAGTTCCCGCGCTTGATATCTCTGCATTAAGGACTCTTGAACAGATACATGAGACATGTGAAAAGCACGGTATAAGACTGATCCTTTCGCACGTAAACGAACAGCCCATGAACGTCATGAAAAAAGACAGATTCGATGAAAAGATCGGTGCAGAGAACTTTGCGGCTCATATAGATGATGCTCTTGCTATGGCCGGCGAGATTTAATAAATTATTAAGACAAACAAAATTAATATATGATATAATCTTCTAAGATAAGGACGATCTATATGAAGCTTAGGGGATGTATAAGAAAAACTTCATTAATTCTTGTTATAAGTGTGATCTTTCTTGCCGGATGCGGACGAATGAAGCAGGGTGAATACACTCAGGCCGGATATGATTCCATTGAGAACAACCAGTTTTCTCAGGCGATGGATTCCTTTAACCGAGCTGAGGAAAACGGAGAGGATCCACTTATGATCGCACGCGGAAGGGGTATTGCCAGCTATTATCTGATGGATTATCAGGCAGCCGTTGATTACTATCACGAGAGCATGACATATACCGGAAGCAGTGTCAGGGATATAGACTATGATCTGAATTTCTATCTGGCTCAGGCATATGAGAAGCTGGATGAATTCAATGAAGCGATAGCAACATATTCTGCCATTCTTGATCTAAATGATAAGGATGTAATGGCTTATTACCGCAGAGGTGCCGATTACTTAAAGGTCGGAGAGCATGATCTTGCGATCACTGACTTTGAAAAGGCACTGGAACTTGCGCCCGGCAATTACGACCTGAGAATTGAAGTGGCAGGACGTCTTTCTGATAACTACTATGAGGAAGAGGGTATCAAGTATCTTCAGAACTTCCTTGTAGATAATGAAAAGAAACTCTCAAGCTTTGACAAGGGCAGGATATATTATTATATGGGCGATCTGGAAAACGCCAAAGTATATCTTGAGGATGCAAGAGACGACGATGACCAGAACACCGTGCTGTTTCTGGGAAAGACGTATGAGAAGCTCGGAGACTACAACTATGCTGCGAGCGTATATGACAACTTTTTAAAGAGACATCCCGAAAGCGCCATCATATATAATCAGCTCGGACTGAGCAAGCTTGAAGCGGGAGACTACGAGGCTGCGCTCAATGCATTTATGAGTGCAAAGAATATAGAGAACAACGGTATTGAACAGACACTTTCGTATAACGAGATAGTTGCCACCGAGTATATGGGTGATTTTAGGAAGGCCAAGAATCTTATGGCTTCATATATGACAAGCTATCCTGATGACGAAGCTGCCAAAAAGGAAAACGTATTTCTCTCTACAAGATGATGCTCTAGTATAGTGAATTATATAATGAATTAACATAAAAAAGAGCCTGTTTTTGTGGGTATATTCGTATATCCGCTAAAATCGGCTCTTTTTGCGTTGATACAATATTTAGGTAAAGTTTACATAATAAAACACAATATCTTGTGTTTTTTGTTGACTTTTATACTAGGTGATGTTATCATGGCTAATGTAGGGCGTTTTTCGAATGCTACAAAAATATTCTTATAAGAAAGTCGGGGTTATCCAATGTTTCAGGTAGTCAAAAGGGACGGGGAAGAGACAGAGTTTGCTTTAGCAAGGATCAGCGATGCGATCATCAAAGCTTTCAATGCTACAGATGCATCATTCACAAATGATGTTATCGATCTGCTTTCGCTTCGAGTTACTGCTGATTTTCAGAACAAGGTAAAAGACAACAAGATTGCTGTAGAGGATATTCAGGATTCGGTTGAGAGAGTCCTGGAGCAGGCGGGGTATTCCGAAGCGGCAAAGGCTTTCATTCTCTATCGTAAACAGAGAGAAAAGCTTCGTAACATGAAATCGACCATCCTTGATTACAAGGATGTTGTAAACAGCTATGTAAAGGTTGAGGACTGGAGAGTAAAGGAGAATTCCACCGTAACATATTCTGTCGGCGGACTTATCTTATCAAATTCCGGTGCCGTTACAGCCAACTACTGGCTGTCAGAGGTTTATGATGAGGAGATCGCAAAGGCTCATCGTAATGCCGACATACATATACATGACCTTTCTATGCTTACCGGATACTGCGCCGGATGGTCTTTAAAGCAGCTTATCAAAGAAGGACTGGGAGGAATTCCTGGCAAGATCACATCTGCACCTGCAGCACATCTTTCAGTACTCTGCAACCAGATGGTAAACTTCCTTGGTATCATGCAGAATGAATGGGCAGGAGCTCAGGCATTCTCTTCATTCGATACTTATCTTGCACCTTTTGTAAAGGTTGACAATCTTACATATAAAGAAGTTAAGAAATGCATAGAGGCATTTATCTACGGTGTAAACACACCTTCAAGATGGGGAACACAGGCTCCTTTCTCAAATGTAACACTTGACTGGACGGTTCCTGCGGATCTGGCTGAGCTTCCTGCGATCGTAGGCGGCAAGGAGATGGATTTCTGCTACAAGGACTGCAAGGAAGAGATGGACATGGTCAACAAGGCATTTATCGAGACCATGATAGAGGGTGATGCCAACGGTCGCGGATTCCAGTATCCGATCCCCACATATTCGATCACAAAGGACTTCGACTGGTCTGATACAGAGAACAACAGACTTCTCTTTGAAATGACTTCAAAGTATGGTACACCATACTTCTCGAATTATATCAATTCCGATATGGAACCTTCAGACGTAAGATCTATGTGCTGCCGGTTACGTCTGGATCTTCGTGAACTGCGTAAGAAGACGGGAGGCTTCTTTGGTTCCGGAGAAAGCACCGGTTCTGTGGGTGTTGTTACGATCAACATGCCCAGAATCGCATATCTGTCAACTGACAAGGCTGACTTCTACAAGCGCCTTGACAAGATGATGGATATAGCAGCTCGTTCACTCAAGATAAAGAGGGGAGTCATAACGAAGCTGCTCAATGAGGGTCTTTACCCTTATACACGCAGATACCTTGGTACATTTGATAATCATTTCTCTACCATAGGACTGGTTGGAATGAATGAGGTAGGTCTCAATGCCAACTGGCTGCGTGCGGACATGACCAGCAAGCATGTTCAGGATTTCACTAAGGAAGTTCTCAATCATATGAGAAACAGACTCAGTGATTACCAGGAGATGTACGGTGATCTGTATAACCTTGAAGCGACACCTGCGGAGTCAACTTCTTACAGACTTGCTAAGCATGACCGTAAGAACTGGCCGGGAATCAAGACTGCAGGCAATCAGGGTGATACACCTTACTATACAAACTCTTCACACCTGCCTGTTGGATATACATATGATATATTTGATGCTCTTGACATCCAGGATGAACTTCAGACACTGTACACATCAGGTACGGTATTCCATGCATTCCTCGGAGAGAAGCTTCCTGACTGGAAGGCTGCAGCCGAGCTTGTAAAGACTATAGCGGAAAATTACAAGCTTCCTTACTATACTCTGTCTCCTACATATTCTATATGCAAGGATCACGGATATATAGCGGGAGAGGTTTCACAGTGTCCTCACTGCGGAAATCCTACGGAAGTCTACAGCAGGATCACAGGCTACTACCGTCCGGTACAGAACTGGAACGACGGAAAGCTTCAGGAATATGCAAACAGACAGGTATACGATATTGACAGATCGGTATTAAAGAGACCTATGAGTGCGGTGGTGACACTCAAGGATGTCGAGGATGATCTTCCTGACATCGAGGTTACCATACCCACAGATATAATGTATCTGTTCACAACAAAGACCTGCCCGAACTGCAAGCTCGCAAAGGAATATCTGAAGAATGAGAAATATGTTCTCATAGACGCAGAGGAAAATATGGAGCTTGCCGGCAAATACGGTATCATGCAGGCACCTACGCTTGTTGTGGTAAACGGTGACGGATTCAAGAAATATGTCAATGCATCGAATATCAAGAAATTTGCTTCTGAACGATCAATGGCAGTAAGATAAAGAAAGAAAAAAGGCAAGCATGTGGCTTGCCTTTTATTAAGATATCATAAGCATTTAAGACAGCTTTTGATAAGGGAGATAATAAATGATAAATAAACTTATAGCAAACATAAAAAAAACAAATGCTCCGATCGTTGTAGGGCTTGATCCCACAATGAAGCTCATCCCCGCTTTTATAATGGAAAAAGCAATAAAAGAGCACGGAGAGACTCTAAACGCTGCAGGTGCTGCGATCTGGGAGTATAACAAGGGCATCATAGATGCGATATATGAATACATCCCTGCGGTAAAACCCCAGATAGCGATGTATGAACAGTTCGGCATGCCCGGACTTGAGGCATTTGATAAGACTGTAAGATACTGCAAGGAAAAAGGTCTTGTTGTTATCGGAGATATAAAGAGAGGCGATATCGGATCAACATCAACTGCATATGCTATAGGTCATCTCGGTTCGGTCAAGATAGGTTCAACTCTCTTAAGAGGTTTTGATGAGGATTTTGTTACCGTCAATCCCTACCTTGGAAGCGACGGTGTCAAGCCTTTCATAGAAGTATGCAAGGAAGAAAAGAAGGGTATCTTTGTTCTTGTAAAGACATCAAATCCAAGCAGCGGAGAATTCCAGGATCAGCTTGTCGGAAACAGAAAGCTGTTTGAGCTCGTAGGCGAAAAAGTAAACGAGTGGGCTATGGACTGCATGGGAGATGAATACTCATATGTCGGAGCAGTAGTAGGCGCTACATATCCTGAAGAAGGAAAGATGATGAGAGAGGTTATGCCAAAGAGCTTCATACTCGTACCCGGTTATGGCGCTCAGGGAGGCAAAGGCAAGGATCTTGTACACTTCTTCAACAAGGACGGACTCGGAGCGATCGTAAACTCAAGCCGCGGAATAATAGGAGCATACCAGCAGGAACAGTATGCATCTTATGGTGATCAAGGCTATGCCGAAGCAGCACTCGCAGCTGTAAAGGCAATGAAGGAAGATATAACACAGGCACTTGGCTGATAACGAAAGGGATTTACTATGGAAGCTTATAAACAGGAATTTGTTGATTTCATGCTCGATTGCGGAGTTCTTAAGTTTGGAGACTTCACTTTAAAGAGCGGAAGAAAATCACCGTTTTTCATGAATGCGGGACTGTATGTTACAGGAACTCAGCTGACAAAGCTAGGAGAATACTACGCAAAAGCGATTCATGATAAGTACGGGGATGATTTTGATGTTTTATTCGGACCTGCATACAAGGGCATACCGCTCAGCGTTGCAACAACCATGGCTTACTCAAGACTATACGGAAAAGAGATCAGATACTGCTCTAACAGAAAGGAAGCAAAGGATCACGGTGATGCAGGTATTTTGCTGGGAAGTCCGATAAAGGACGGTGACAGGATAGTTGTCATTGAGGATGTGACAACTTCAGGCAAATCCATGGAAGAGACTATTCCGATAGTAAAGGCTCAGGGAGATGTAAAGATAATAGGTCTCATGGTCTCTTTAAACAGATGTGAGAAAGGCAAGGGCGATAAGGGAGCTCTTGATGAGATAAAGGACCTTTACGGATTCGAGACAGGAGCTATCGTATCGATGAAGGAAGTTGTCGAGTATCTTACAGAAAAGAAGATCATCGACGATGAATTAAAGGCAAGGATAGATTCGTACTATAAAGAGTACGGAGTATGATATGGCAAAGAAGTACATATTTACAGATAAAAATCATTCCCCGCAGGCTATAATGTCTGCGGTGCTGGGACTCATAGCCGATGTTGCTCTTGGCTTTGCTATATACTCCACATACAAAATGGGAGGGATAGCGACCGAGCGTCTCGGAGGAACCGGAGCGGTCATACTTTTATTTGCGACCATCGGACTGATCTTGGGATACGTTTCCAAATCAAGACCGGATGAGTTCCACCTGTTTTCTTATATAGGAATAGTTTTAAATCTCGCGGCAATCTTAGGAGTCAGCATGGTTCTGTATGCCGGAGCGTACGGGGTATAATGAGTTACAGCTATAAGAGAATATTTGACGAAGAAAATTTTGAATACTTGATGGAAAGACACGAGCTGGCTATGGAGAGGATAGGCTCGATCTGTGACAAATGCGAGACAGACGATGCATATTATCCGTATTTTAATCAGGCAGCTCTGTTTTTGCGTTCAGTGGACGGGATACTGATGTCTGCCATTGAAGGATCTTTTTTCAAAACTTCGGTAAACAGACGAATCCAGGCAAACAAGGATCTTTATATAGAACTCAGACCCAGATATTATGAGAACAGCTATTTAAATCCCGCGTTTGCGGTAAGAAAACTCGGCAGAAATTTCGGACAGCTCTTATCTGCGGTATATGCGGAACTCAGAAGCTGCATCATATATGCATATTCCCAGAACCTTGAACAGGTCCTTATAAGAGAGGAACTCTTTTTGGAGATCTACGGCATGTTTGTTGAAGCGAAGCAGGAGAGTGAGAAAGCTCCTGAGTTTGAAAGTGTCAAAGAGACTTTTAAGAGCTTTGCTTTTGACTATCTTGATCTTATGCTGACAGATTCGCTCTCAGACAGTTTTGCAAACACGGACAGCCTGCCCAAGGCAATAGTGATGCAGGCTGATCTTACTGACAGTGATTATCTTTACGACTACGGAGAGTGTATATCTGATACGGAGCTTTCAATGGCCACATACATGGCTACACTGAGTGATGATGATATCGATAAGATGGCATATACCTTTACTGAAGGATACAGAAAGGGATTCATTGCAACAGGCAAGGACATATCAATAAAAAAGACGGTTGAGATAAGATATTTCCTGGGTTTTGAAAGAGTTGTGAGAAAAGCTGTTGAAAACTTCAGGGAAATGGGACTTGAGGCGATCATCCATTATTCCTCTCCGAGCTTTATGCTTGGAAGGAGCGTTATAAAGAGAGGCATAGAGAGCACATCCGCAAATAAACAGTTTGACAGTGATCATGAGTATGACAAGGTATTCTACTTTGATCATGCATTTATGGAAAGAAAACTCGAAAGCTATCGCGACTGCCTTGAAAAGATCAGGGATATGGCCGGAGTATACGGAGGACCTGCCTGCATAGAGAGTTTTGGAGAAAAAGCATTTACTCCCGCACAGAAGGAAGAAAAGACATCAGCGGATGCTCAGACAAAGAAACTGTTCACACAATACAGCGCCAGAGCGGGAGAGATCCTAAACAGATATGTAAAAGGCGAGGAGAGAAGCTTTACCATAATCGCTTTCCCGACACCTGCCATAGGCGACGGATTTGAAGATATATTCAAAGAGACGATAAAGATAAATACATTAAACTATGAGCTCTACAGGGATATGCAGCAGATACTCATAGATAACCTCGATAAAGCCGACTATGTGCATGTCATTGGAAGAAACGGAAACAGGACAGACATAAAGGTACAACTGGTTGACATAACTGATCCGGATAAAGAGACTAAATTTGAAAACTGCGTGGCTGATGTCAACATCCCGGTTGGCGAGGTATTCACATCTCCCAAGCTTGAAGGGACGAACGGTATCCTACATGTCAAAGAAGTATTTTTAAATGGTATTCAATTCGTCGATTTGACACTAGAATTTAAGGACGGAATAATAGATAATATAACATGTGGTAATTATGAGGACAAAGACGAGTGCAGGAAGTTTATCGACACGTATCTACTGTTCAACCATGATACATTACCGCTTGGCGAGTTTGCGATTGGAACAAATACCGTCGCATATAAAGCCACAAAAAAATTCGGGCTTGATTCGATCATGCCCATACTGATCGCTGAAAAGACCGGACCGCATTTTGCGGTTGGTGATACATGCTATTCCCATGAGGAGGATGTAGATACCTTCAATCCGGATTCGAAGCGAATCGTAGCCAAGGAGAATACCTGCTCGGCAAAGAGAAAGGATGATCCCCAGGCAGCATACTTTAACTGTCATACGGATATAACGATACCGTATGATGAACTTGGAAGTCTTTGTGCAGTCACCAAAGAAAATGAAGAGATAGCCATCTTAAAGGACGGCAGATTTGTTCTTAAGGGGCTTGAAGCTCTAAATGAGCCTTTGGATGAACTGAGTCTTGATTAAAGAAAAGGAGTAAGATTATGCCACAGGTAGGAATAGTAATGGGAAGCGATTCTGATATGCCGATCATGGCCAAGGCAGCCGAGATGCTGGAAAGATTCGGTATAACATATGATATGAACATCATATCCGCACACAGAGAGCCCCAGGAGTTTTTCAACTACGCAAACAGCGCTGAGGAAAGAGGATACAAGGTTATCATAGCAGGTGCCGGAATGGCAGCTCATCTGCCCGGTATGTGTGCAGCAATCTTTCCCATGCCCGTTATAGGAATACCCATGCATACAACAAGTCTGGGCGGAAAGGATTCGCTCTATTCCATAGTTCAGATGCCAAGTGGCATACCTGTAGCTACAGTAGCCATAAACGGCGGAGCAAATGCAGGCATACTTGCAGCAAAGATCCTTGCGACCAGCGATGAGTCACTGCTTAAAAAGCTCAAGGATTACAAGGAAGAGCTCAGAGAGCAGGTCGGAGCCAAGGATGCAAAGCTCAGTGAAGTAGGATACAAGAATTACAATAAATAAACATATAAAGGAGAATATTATGGATTACAAAAAAGCCGGAGTTGATATTGAGGCAGGCTACAAGTCAGTCGAGCTGATCAAGGCATTTGTCAAGGAGACAGACAGACCTGAGGTGCTTGGAGGTCTGGGAGGCTTTGCAGGTGCATTTTCCATGGAGAAGTTCAAGAGCATGGAAAAGCCCACACTCGTTTCAGGAACTGACGGATGCGGAACAAAGGTTAAGCTCGCATTTTTAATGGACAAACATGATACCATCGGAATCGATGCGGTAGCCATGTGTGTAAATGATATTGTCTGCGGCGGCGGTGAACCCTTATTCTTTTTAGACTATATAGCATGCGGCAAGAACTATCCCGAAAAGATCGCTGAGATCGTCAAGGGTGTTGCCGAAGGATGCAAACAGGCAGGATGCGCACTTATCGGAGGAGAGACAGCCGAGCATCCGGGACTCATGCCTGAGGATGAATATGACCTTGCAGGTTTTGCCGTTGGAATAGTTGATGAAAAGGATATAATCACAGGCAAGGATCTGAAAGCAGGTGATGTTCTTATAGGACTTGCATCAACAGGTGTTCACAGCAACGGATTCTCTCTTGTGAGAAATGTATTTGAAATGACAAAGGAAAGTCTCGATACATATTATGACGAGCTGGGAGCAAAGCTTGGTGATGTACTTATCACACCCACACGTATATATGTAAAGGCTCTTAAGGCTGCCGAAAATGCCGGAGTCAAGTTAAAGGCATGCAGCCATATAACCGGTGGCGGTTTCTATGAGAATGTACCCCGTATGCTGATTGATGGTACACATGCGAATATCAAAAAGGATTCATATCCAGTACCTGCGATATTTACTCTTATGAAGAATAAAGCCAATCTGGATGAGGATATGATGTACAACACATTCAACATGGGACTTGGCATGGTAATAGCGGTTGACAAGGATGATGTCGACAAAGCAATAAAGGCATTTGAGTCAGCAGGCGACAAGGCATATGTTGTAGGTGAGATAACAGAGGGAGAAAAGGGAGTAACCTTATGTTAGACATAGTTGTATGTGTGTCGGGGGGAGGAACCAACCTTCAGGCTATCATTGACAAGATAGACAGCAAAGAGATAACAGGAGCAAGGATCGCTGCGGTAATTTCGAACAATTACGGAGTAAAGGCACTCGAAAGAGCAAAGAATGCCGGGATCGATGCTAAAGTAGTATCACCCAAGGATTTTGAAAGCAGAGATGATTTCAATGCGGCATTGCTTGAAACGGTCAGATCATATGATCCGGGACTTGTGGTGCTTGCGGGATTCCTTGTAAATATCCCTGAAGAATTTGTTAAGACATTCAAAAACAGGATAATAAACATTCACCCGTCACTCATCCCGTCATTTTGCGGTGTCGGCTACTACGGACTGAAGGTACATGAAGCCGTGCTTGCAAGAGGAGTAAAGGTAACCGGTGCAACAGCGCATTTTGTTGACGAGGGTACGGATACAGGACCGATAATACTGCAGAAGGCGGTTGAGGTTTGGCCTGATGACACTCCAAAGAGTCTTCAGTTAAGAGTGATGGAGCAGGCAGAGTGGGAGATACTTCCGAAAGCGATCGATCTTTTCGCAAACGGAAAAATAAAGGTCGTTGATTCAAAGGTTGAGATAGGGTAAGGAGGATAGTGTGAAAGTACTTATTGTTGGTGGCGGCGGCAGAGAGCATGCCATAGCCGTGAGCATGAAAAAGAGCAAGAGAGTTGACAAGTTATACTGTGTACCCGGAAATGCAGGAATAGCACAGATAGCTGAGTGCGAACCTTCCATAGGAGTTATGGAGTTTGACAAGATCGTATCCTATGCAAAGAAGATACAGCCTGATCTGATATTTGTCGCACCCGATGATCCGCTCGTGGGGGGACTTGTAGACGTACTTGAAGCTGAAGGATTCAGAACCTTCGGACCTAAAAAGAATGCTGCGATCCTTGAGGGAAGCAAGGCGTTTTCCAAGGATCTTATGAAAAAATACAATATTCCGACAGCTGCTTACGAGACATTTGATGATGCCGATAAGGCAATCGAGTATCTTGAAAGCGCACAGATGCCCATAGTACTTAAGGCAGACGGACTTGCACTCGGCAAGGGTGTTCTTATCTGTAACACACTTGAGGAAGCAAAAGCCGGAGTTAAGGAGATCATGCTTGATAAGCACTTCGGAGATTCCGGAAACAAGATGGTCGTTGAAGAGTTCATGACGGGAAGAGAGGTCTCAGTTCTGTCATATGTTGACGGAAAGACGATAAAGACAATGACATCTGCTCAGGACCACAAGAGAGCCCTTGACGGCGATCAGGGTCTTAATACCGGCGGCATGGGTAATTTCTCTCCCAGTCCTTTCTATACAAAGGAAGTTGATGATTTCTGTCAGAAGTATATATATCAGGCAACAGTCGATGCGATGGCAGCAGAGGGAAGACCTTTTAAGGGAATCATCTTCTTTGGACTCATGCTTACAGAGAAAGGGCCCAGAGTGCTTGAGTACAATGCACGTTTCGGTGATCCCGAGGCACAGGTAGTTCTCTGCAGACAGAAGAATGATATAATGGATGTTGTTGATGCCTGCATAGACGGAACACTTGACAAGATAGATCTTCAGTTTGAAGACAATGCAGCCGTATGTGTTGTTCTTGCGAGTGAAGGATATCCCGTTTCATATGAAAAAGGCAAGGTTATAAAGGGCCTTGAGAACTTTGACGGCAAGGAAGGATACTACTGTTTCCATGCCGGAACAAAGGAAAAAGATGGACAAATAGTGACAAATGGTGGTAGAGTATTAGGCGTGACAGCTGTTGGCAAGGACCTTAAGGATGCAAGAGAAAAGGCCTATGAAGCTACCAAGTGGGTCACATTTGACAATAAATACATGAGAAGTGATATCGGTAAAGCAATAGATGAGGTGGAAAGGAATTAGAAATATGAGATTTGGTAAAGCAGTTAAAGGGTTGCTTGCTGCAACGATCATAACGGCTACAGTATATATCGGTGCTTTTGGCAGTATGGCAGCAGGAACCTGTAAGGTATCTGCAGATGCGGCAAAGATAAGAGAGACTGCAAGCACATCTGCTGATGTAGTAGGAAGTACTGTAAAGGGAAGCAAGCTCGATGTATTATCATCTACAAAGGACGGCAGCGGCTATACATGGTATAAGGTATATGTTGATGGCAATACGACCGGTTATATCAG
>JAEEUS010000080.1 GCA_016290615.1 Lachnospiraceae bacterium
TGTAGGAGCGCTGACGGAACAGCCGGATTTTGATGAAGCGAGAAATTACTGGAAGGTGTTAAAAAGCAGACTTAAAGATGAAGGAAATCAGTTGGTTACAAATTGTAACCAGTTGAAAATGAGAGCCCAAGATGGGAAAATGCGATTAACTGACGTTGCCAATACTGAACAGCTGCTTCGCATCATCCAGTCAATCCCATCAAAGAAAACCAAATAAGAATACTCCATGGAGAAGCTTATCGTGAATATCTTGAGCCGGTGGAAATACTCTGTGCCAATCCGGACGCCTCAGAAAACGAAGTTGGTTTGATGCTGGATTATCTTTTAGAATTCTGCGGAAATGATAAAGTGCTTGATTTATATAAAAGAGTTTGTCGCGCCTTTTATACAAAATATCCGGAATGTATAGCCAGATACATTATGTGGTATCGAGAGGAATATGAGAATGAGAAACTATCGGGAGAGTTTGCTGCGATAGCAAGTAAGAACTGAAAGAAATGTCTGAGACGTTTAAGGAAGCTATGAAGGAAAAGCCGGTTTCTTATTACGCTTTTTGAAATACTGTACTGGTGTGGAATTCGTTGCGGCGAGTTATTGGCTCTTACCAGAGGAGACTTTGATTTGGAGAAAAAGACCTTAACGATTAATAAGTCCTTACAGCATTTAAAGGGTGAAATCTATGTTACAGATCCGAAAAAACAAAAGAGTAATCGCGTGATTGATCTGCCGGACTTTTTATGCGATGAGATGGAGGATTACTTTTCTATGCTTTATAAATGTGAGGATGATACAAGACTTTTCAATGTTTCAAAATCAATCTTACTAGATGTTGATGCTTTTCTAGAAGCGGCACAGTATCCCGTGGTAAACATGGCGGTTTTAATACTTATGAGCTTTGTAAGTTCCAAACTGGCAAAACCTATAATTGTGATCTATCGGCTTCATATAATATCGGAGCAAGATATTTCATACGTGAAATCTTAAAATCCCTGGATGAGAGTTCAAGGTTGGACATTGAGGCAAAAGTTCCTCAATGTACTAAGAGAAGCACCTGGGCATTTTCTACGTTAATTAGCTTAAATGCGGTACTTGTATCTTAATAGATGCAAGTGGCTGAGTTTTGGCTGTATAGTAGAGATGTAGTCCGCTCGCCTAAAGCGAGCAGGTGTCGTTAGACACCTAATGGAGGCACGCGACTTTAGTCGCGTGAGGCTTCACGTTAATCCTGTTCCTTACGGAGATGAATTATCGCTTCTTGTGGATGATAAGGATAACAGCATATCCATAAAACTGGCTATTCAGACAGCGCCCCGTTTTGGAATCTCTGAAAAGGACGCTTCTGTTTATGCAAAGGAAATGCTTACGATAGTCAAAGAGAATTGGGAGATAACAGCTAAAAAGTATGGTTTGTCATGAAGTCAGATAGAGAGTATGCGTCCTGCTTTTGGAGTGTGTGAAGAAACAGATCATTGCTTATGATAAAGAGACAAAGAATAGCAGGGATTTAGGTATTTGAAACAGATTACTTAGAGGGATTGATATGTCTAACAAAGATTATGAAAATGAAATAAAAGACTGGACGAAGCTTTTGGCAGGCAATGCAGGAGAAGATGATGCATTTGTCAACGAATTCATCGATCTGATAAATGGATCAGAAAAGATCAGGGAAGAATACATCTATTACATGATAAATAACAGATTCCTTGGAGAATACAGCGTCTGCGGAATGACAGTTGTCGATATAATGATCTGGCAGATGGATCATTTCAAATCAGATCTTGACAGAGGATTATATGACATGCAGTCAAATCCAAACAAGATGTTACTAAGGGCATTTTATACGATGTTAAAGATGGAAAAGGATCCTCAGTTGTATCTTGAAAAGTACGGCTCGGATACGGGGACCGATTATCCCGGCAAGTTTTGACCGTATATGCAATATATGCTATAATATTTGAGTTTGAGCATATAATGATTTAGAGGTAAGTTTTACATGATTAGCGCTTTGGGAAAAGCCTTCGCAGCACTGCTTGCGGGCTGTTATAAGATCATACCTGATTACGGATGGTCTATCATATTTTTTACGTTACTTAGCAAGGTCATTCTGATCCCCATCTCGGTAATGGTTCAGTTTAATTCCATAAAGATGGTAAAGATGTATCCTGAGATGAACAGGATAAAAGCCAAGTTTTTTGGTAATTCAGATATGATCTCGGAAGAGAACTACAATCTTTACAAGAAAGAGAACTATCATCCGATGCTCGATCTTGTTCCTGTAATCGTGCAGCTGATAGTTTTAATGGGTGTCGTAGAGGGATTAAAGAGATTTAATGTTTCCGATACCATGTTTTGTGGTTTTGACTTAAGTCTCATACCTGCAAAGGTGATGGGCAGATATATCCTTGTTCCTCTTATAGCTGCATTTTCCGCATGGTTCATGTGCTATATACAAAACGTTGCGAATGTCCTTCAGTCAGAACAGGGGAAAGTGAACAAGTATACGACTATGGGGATTTCCGTGGGACTTTCCCTGTATCTTGGATTCTTTGTTCCAGCAGGTGTAGCACTCTACTGGACGATAGGCAATCTTTTGGCTGTAGTTCAGCTGTTCATCTTAAATGCATGCATTAATCCAAAGAAATATATAGATTATGAGGCATTGAAGGCAAGCAGAGAAGAACTCGATAAGGTGGAGCAGTACCACAAGAGCGCCAAAAAAGAGATAAGCAAGGAAAATCAGGCAAGAGAAAAGCAGGATTACAAGCGATTCTTTAAGTATGGATACAAGCAGATAGTATTCTATTCCGAAAAGAACGGATTTTATAAATACTTTAAGAATGTGATAGAGTTCATCCTTGATAAGACGGATATAGTGATCCACTATATCTGCGGCGATCCAAACGATGAAGTCTTCAAGATGAGCTCTGACAGATTTAAAACCTACTATATCGGCGAGAACAAGTTCATTGTGCTTATGATGAAGCTTGAAGCGGATATAATGGTAATGACGACTCCGGACCTTCAGACTTATCATATAAAGAAATCACTTGTCCAGGACAACATAGAATACATCTATATGGATCATGCCATGGGCGATGTCAACCTAAGCTACAGGAAGCATGCTCTGGATAACTTTAATACGATCTTTATTCCAAACGAACTTACAGAGCGCGAGATAAGAGCACAGGAAAAACTCTATAATCTTCCAGAGAAGAATCTTGTCCGTACGGGATACGGCCTTATAGATGACATGATCTCGCAGTACAAGTCTTCAGACAGGGAAGGAAGAAATACAAAGGAGATCCTGATAGCGCCTTCTTGGCAGCAGGATAACCTTATAGATCTTTGTATCGATGAGATACTTGATCAGATACTCGGCAAAGGTTATCATGTGATACTGCGTCCTCATCCTCAGTATGTGAGACATTTTGAAGACAAGCTTTTGGCTATAAAGGAAAAATACAAGGATCATGAAGACTTCGAGCTTCAGATGGACTTCTCTTCAAACAAGACAGTATTTGATGCAGATGTTTTAATGACTGACTGGTCAGGAATCGCATTTGAATACTCATTTACGACATTAAGACCTACGCTCTACATCAATACACCAATGAAGATCATGAATCCCGATTATAAAGAGATAGACATAGAGCCGTTTGATGTAGCGGTAAGAGATGAGATAGGAATATCTGTAGATACGGATAAGCTGAGTACTCTTGCCGATGCCGTACACAGACTTCTAAACGATGAGGTATTCTCTGAAGATTCTATTGCCAAGATCAGAGAAAAGTACCTGTTCAATATCGGAAAGAGCGGAGAAGTCGGAGCACGTTATATCATAGGCAAACTCATAGAGTATTCTAAGAGATGATAAAAGGAGTATGAGCTAATGGAAGCGATCAAACGTAACATTTTATTAAATCCCGGTCCGTCAACGACAACTGATACCGTAAAGTATGCTCAGGTCGTGCCGGATATATGTCCGAGAGAACAGGAATTTGCAGGACTCATGAAGGGCTTGAGAGAAGACCTTTTAAAGACGGTCCATGCAAAGACAGATGACTATACATCAGTGCTGTTTTGCGGTTCGGGAACGATAAATATCGATATATGTATAAATTCACTTGTTCCCGAAGGAGGAAAGGTGCTTGTTGTTAATAACGGAGCATACAGTACCAGAGCAGTGGAGATATGTGAGTATTACGGACTGCCTCATATAGATCTTAAGTTTAAGGTAGATGAGCTTCCTGATCTTGATATGATCGAAAAGACATTAAAGGATAATCCTGATATAAAGCTTGTCCATACCACTCACAACGAGACAGGGACAGGCATACTCAATCCTATAAGAGAGATAGGCGCACTGGCTCATAAGTATGGAGCGATATTTACGGTTGATACTACATCTACCCTTGCAATGCGTCCTATAAATGTATATGAAGATAACATTGACTTTTGCATGGCAAGCGCCCAAAAGGGCCTTATGGCAATGACCGGTCTGTCATTTATCATTGGTAAGACTAAAGAGATAATAAGATCAAAGGATTACCCCAAGAGATCTTACTACTGCAATCTCTATCTTCAGTATGAATACTTTGAAAAGACCGGAGAGATGCATTTTACTCCTCCGGTTCAGACAATATATGCTACCATCCAGGGATTAAAGGAATACTTTGAAGAAGGCGAAGAAGCTAAGTGGGCAAGACACACCAGAGTATTCAATGCGATACATGACGGTCTTGACAGACTTGGATTCAAGGATGTGATAAAGAGGCAGTGGCAGTCTGGACTCGTTGTTTCTGTCATATATCCTGATGATCCAAACTGGGATTTTACAAAGATACATGACTACTGCTACGAGAGAGGATTTACCATATATCCCGGAAAGATATCAACGACAAATACATTCAGACTGTGTGCGCTCGGTGCTATCGATGAACAGGATATAAAGGATTTCTTTGAAGTTTTTGAAACGGGACTTAAGCATTACAATGTTTCAATTCCTGCAAAGTACAATGATTGATGAAAGGATAAAGACATGGCAACTGTTTATACATGCTTTTGTACGGATGTTATCCATGAAGGACATATGAATATAATAAGAGAGGCGAAAAAGTACGGTGATGTCATCATCGGAGTGATAAGCGACAAGGCGATGATCAGATTCAACAGATTTTCGACCATCTCGTTCGAAGAAAGGATAAAGCTTGTTGAGAAGATCCCTGAGGTGTCAAAGGTGATAGTTCAGGATACCATCATGTATGATGATGTTATTAATGAGCTTCATCCCGATTATGTCATTCACGGAGACAACTGGCTTGAAGAGCCCATGAAGGCTGTAAGGGATAATGTCGAAACACTCCTGTCAGCATATGGCGGAAAGATCATCGATGTTCCTTATACATACAATGAGAATGTAAAGCATGTGGATACGATCATGAGAGAAAGGCTCGCGATGCCTGAATACAGACGTCCGAGATTAAGAAAGCTCATAGATATCTGCGACATAGTAAAGACCATCGAGGTCCACAGCGGTCTAACAGGTCTTATCGCTGAAAAGACGATCGTTGAAAACAACGGAGAACTCGATCAGTTTGATGCAATGTGGATAAGCTCTCTTTGCGATTCAACAGCAAAAGGAAAGCCAGATATCGAGCTTGTCGATATGACAAGCAGATTCCGTACAATAGATGATGTTACAGAAGTAACAACAAAGCCAATCATATTTGACGGGGATACGGGCGGACTTACAGAGCATTTCGTATACACTGTAAGAAGCCTTGAAAAGATGGGTGTATCCGCTGTCATCATAGAGGACAAGGTCGGTCTTAAGAAGAATTCGCTCTTTGGAACCGAGGTAAAGCAGACTCAGGATACTATTGAGCATTTCTGTGAAAAGATAAGAGCGGGCAAAAAGGTGCAGCTTACGGATGATTTCATGATAATAGCTCGTATCGAGAGCCTTATCCTTGAACAGGGCATGGAAGATGCGCTAACAAGAGCAAAGGCTTATGTTGAAGCCGGAGCAGACGGCATCATGATCCACAGCCGTAAAAAGGAGCCTGACGAGATACTTGAGTTCTGTGATAAGTTCAGAGAAACCAATAAGGTGACACCTATCGTTGTCGTTCCTTCTTCATTCAATACGATAACAGAAGCAGAACTGTCTGCTCACGGTGTAAATATAGTTATCTATGCAAACCAGTTGACAAGAAGCGCATTCCCTGCGATGGAGCAGACGGCCAAGGATATCCTAAAGTATCACAGGGCCAAGGAAGTTGACAGCAGGCTCATGCCGATAAAGCAGATCATCTCGCTCATTGATGAGCTATAAAAAAGAGGAATATCAGATGGCTAAAGCGATACTTATGGCATCGGGAATGGGAACAAGGATGAGGCCATTGACCGAGACAACACCAAAGCCTTTAATACCTGTGCTTGGAAAGCCCATGATAAAGACTGTTATAGACGGACTGATCAGGGCTGGCGTAAAGGATATTTATATAGTGGTCGGATATCTTGGAGATCAGTTTGATACTCTCCTTAAAGAGTATCCTGATCTACATATTTTAAAGAATCCATACTACGAGACAGTAAACAACATATCTTCCATATATGTGGCAAGAGATATATTAAGATCGGATGACTGCTTTGTCTGTGAGGCTGATCTTTATGTGATGGATGATGATCTGTTTGCAGATCACCCTGAATATTCGGCATATTACGGAATATTTAGAGACGGCTTTGTCAATGACTGGGGATTTGAGACCGATAAAGACGGCATAATAACAAGAGTGGGCAAAGGCGTGACCGACTGCCCTAACATGGTCGGTGTTTCGTATCTTAAAAAGAATGAGGCAGCAATGATAGCCGATGCAGTTGAAGATAGATACGGTAAAGATGGTTATGAAGATCTTTTCTGGGATGATGTCGTTGACAGCATAACGGATGATCTTAAGTTAAAGGTGTGGCCTATAAAAGAAGGGGCTATAGCCGAGCTTGATACAGTTGATGAACTGCATGAACTTGAAAGAAAACTGGGTGAAAGATAATGAAAGTAGAAGAACTGATAAAAGAGATAGGCGCTGATTTTTATACAGGAGTTCCGGATTCACAGCTTAAGGCGCTGTGCAACTATCTGATGAACACATACGGAATAGATAAAAACCATCATGTGATAGCTGCAAATGAAGGCAACTGTACAGCCCTGGCAGCAGGGTATCATCTGGCGACCGGAAAGGTGCCTGTGGTATATATGCAAAACAGCGGAGAGGGCAATATCATAAACCCTGTCGCTTCCCTTTTAAATGATGCAGTATATGCAATACCGGTGCTTTTCATCATAGGATGGAGAGGTGAACCCGGAGTTCACGACGAGCCTCAGCATGTTTATCAGGGAAAGGTAACATGCAAGCTGCTCGAAGATATGGATATCGCTTATTCTGTGATAGATAAAGAGACTGACATAGATGATATCTGTGCAAGTATGAAAGAATACAGAGAACTGTTCGCTCAGGGAAAGAGTGCTGCATTTGTTGTAAAAAAAGGAGCACTTTCATATGATGAAAAAGTCATCTATAAGAACGACTATGAGATGAGCCGTGAAGAGATAATCAGACATATAGTCAAGTATACAGACGATGATATAATCGTATCCACGACAGGCAAAGCAAGCAGAGAGCTGTTTGAGATAAGAGAAGCAAACGGCCAGGACCACAGCAGGGATTTTTTAACAGTCGGTTCTATGGGTCACAGCAGTTCAATTGCTATGGGTATAGCCATAAATAAACCGCAGGCAAGAGTATGGTGTATCGACGGAGACGGTGCAGTGCTCATGCATATGGGATCAATGGCACTTATGGGATCAAACAAGCTTACAAACATGATCCATATAGTAATAAACAACGGAGCTCATGAAACTGTTGGCGGCATGAATACCGTAGCTGATGATATAGATCTTACAGGTGTTGCAAAAGCGTGCGGCTATCCTAATGCTGTATGTGTTGACAGCTACGAAGACCTTAATAAGGCTTTGGAAGAAGCAAAGAACAAAAAAGAGCTTTCATTTATAGAAGTCAAATGCGCGATAGGTGCAAGAGATGATCTCGGAAGACCTACTACGACAGCAAGAGAGAACAAGGAAGCTCTAATGTCATATATAGCCAAATTGTAAAACAATGTGGCTGACAATTTCAAATAGTCAGAAAATTTTAGTGCAATTTCTTTTGAAATGTGCTATGCTTAACCTAAGTAAGTATCTTTAGAAGGGAGATAAGCATGATGCCATTCGGGATTGGTTCATACGGATATGGATTGAACAACGGATACGGCAGCGCATATAGCGCGGCTGTCAGTG
>JAEEUS010000081.1 GCA_016290615.1 Lachnospiraceae bacterium
ACTCTTGGATGGCCCGAGATGACAGAGGATCTTAAGTACTTCTATCCGACCGATGTACTGGTAACAGGCTATGACATCATATTCTTCTGGGTAATCAGAATGATATTCTCGGGATTTGAACAGATGGGTGAAAAGCCGTTCAAGACAGTTCTCTTCCACGGTCTTGTAAGAGACGATCAGGGAAGAAAGATGAGCAAGTCTCTCGGAAACGGTATCGATCCTTTAGAGATCATAGACAAGTACGGTGCCGACGCATTGAGACTGACACTGATCACCGGAAATGCTCCCGGTAATGACATGCGTTTCTACATGTCTAGAGTTGAGGCAAGCCGTAACTTTGCAAACAAGGTATGGAATGCGAGCCGTTTCATAATGATGAACATGGAAGGCAAACAGGTTAATGTACCTGATGCAGCGGATCTTGAACCTGTTGACAAGTGGATCATCAGCAAACTCAATGATGTCGTAAGAGATGCGACCGAAAACATGGACAAGTTCGAACTCGGCATCGCTGTACAGAAGGTATACGATTTCATCTGGGATGAGTTCTGTGACTGGTATATCGAGATGGTTAAGCCAAGACTCTACAATTCAGACAATGCAAAGAGTCAGAATGCGGCACTATATACACTCAAAACAGTATTGATTGACGCGCTTAAGCTTCTTCATCCGTATATGCCTTTTGTAACTGAAGAGATATTCTGTACTCTGCAGGATGAAGAGGAATCCATAATGATCTCTTCATGGCCTGTATATGATGAGGCTAAGAGCTACAAGACTGAAGAAAAAGCCATCGAGAGCATAAAGGAAGCCGTAAGGGGAATAAGAAACGCAAGAACTAACATGAACGTTGCTCCTTCAAGAAAGGCTGCGGTATATGTTGTCAGTGACAATGATCAGATGAGACAGACATTTGAGGAAGGAAAGCTGTTCTTTGCATCCCTTGCAAACGCATCTGACGTATATGTTCAAAAGGATATGACAGGCATTGCCGATGATGCTGTAAGCGTTGTCATCTCAGGAGCAAATATATACATGCCTTTCTCTGACCTGGTAGATATAGAACAGGAAAAGGTAAGACTGTCAAAAGAGCAGGACAGATTGAATTCTGAGATCAAGCGTGCAGAGGGAATGCTTGCAAACGAGAAGTTCATCTCAAAGGCTCCCAAGGCCAAGGTTGACGAGGAAAAGGAAAAGCTAGCAAAGTACAGACAGATGCTGGATGAGGTCATAAAACAGATCGAAAAACTAAACAGATAAATGACTATCTTAAAGGGCTGCCGCCACTGGCAGTCCTTTTTTGACCGCTCAGTAAATAATTGTAGCCAATTGCCGATATAAATGATATAATGCAGATAGTTATGTAAATCACACAAATGTTTTGGGAAAATGGAAGAGATAAAAAAGCTTACATCTGAACAATTGGAGGAGCTTAGGGCAAAGATAAGAAATGCCAATCCCGACCGCAAGGATGTACAAGCCGCACCTGCTGTGGATGTTCCGCAGGAGGAGGGGGCTACTTGGAGTCCGAAAATTTCCAAAAAGAAGATAAAGGTTGAGATAGCCGAAGACAGGATGAGCGCAACGCTGACGCTGGCCGATCCCGAGGATGAGGTATATGTCGTTCCCGAGCTAGTCGGAGAGCTGAGAAAGAACAAGGTAGTTGTCGGCATCAAGACCGAAGAACTGATAAGGATGGTCAAGGACAAGGTGTACGATACGCCTGTCGAGGCAGCAGTAGGCAAACCGCTTGTACCTGCTCAGGAAGGCTATTTTGAGTTTTTCTTTGATATAGAGGAGCATAAGACTCCCGAGATAAGGGAAGACGGTACAACTGACTATGCAGCAGTGGGACGTCTTGAAAATGTAAAGGAAGGCCAGCTGATCGCCAAGTATCATCCCGCAGTTCAGGGTACTAACGGATTTGATGTACTCGGTCATGAGATGGTCGCAAAGATGGCCAGGGAAAAGCAGCCATTAAGAGGCCAGCACATACAGCGAAACGATGAGACAAACGAGTACTTTGCTCTTATGGCTGGAAAGATAAGTCTTAAGGACAATAACATCGAGATCCTCGATGTTTATGAGATAAACGAGGACATCACGCTCATCAGAAAGAAAGTCGAATTCTACGGTGATCTTTATATAAACGGCGATGTTGAAAACGGCGTCACGATACGTGCGGGACGAAATGTCGTTATAAACGGAACTGTCGGTGCCGCAAGCATCTTTGCAGGCGGAGACATAATACTGCAAAGAGGCATCACTGGTGCCGGAAGAGGCAAGGTATCAGCAAGAGGAAACGTATTCTCCGACTTTATAGAGCATGCCAAGGTTGAAGCAGGAATGGATGTTTATGCAAATTCGATCATAAATTCCACGATATCAACAAACGGCAACGTTATAGTAAGCGGAAAGCAGGGATTCATCATCGGCGGTGATACTCATGGATTAAAAGGAATCGTAGCCAATGCCGCAGGAAGTAATTCCGAAGTAAGGACCGTTTTGCATGCGGGATTCTTAAAGGATGACTATACAAAGTTTCTTCAGCTTGAGCAGAAGGAAAAGAGAACAAGCGTCAGTCTTGAACAGCTAGTTGATGAACTGACGAGCATGTTAAAGGCAAGGGCCAAGGCGGGAAGCGTCAACAATGCTCAGAGAGAAAAGATAATGAGCATGAGCAAAAGAAAGGATGCTCTCCAGGAGGAACTCAGAGACATAAGAAGCGACAAGGAAGAGATAGCCCGCAAGATGTCGATGGCTGGCAACGCTTCTATCATAATAAGAGGTAATGTATACAGGAACGTGCTGATAAGCATCGATGCAGCCAGACTTGCGATATTAAAGGACGAGACATATGTCAGATATATCTGCAAGGATGATGCGATCGAGAGAAGAACGGTTCCTAAATTATAGTAACGGATATGAGAAGATTTAAAGATTATGATGATGCGGTATCTTATATTTTACAGATACCGCGTTTTTCTGCAAAAAATGATATGGATGCCACAAAGGCATTCTTAAAGATTATAGGTGAGCCTGTAGCCGAGACCGTTATACATGTTGCGGGAACAAACGGCAAGGGCAGCACTTGTGCTTTTTTAAACAGCGTATATATAAATCAGAACAAAACAACAGGCATGTTCACATCTCCTCATCTTTTGGATATCAGGGAGAGGATACGAATAAATGATGAGATGATAAGCAGGGCTGATTTTTTAAACTGCGCAGAATATGTGATGCAAAAGCTTGATGAGATGAAGGATATAAAGGCTGATTATCATCCCTCGTTTTTTGAGTTTGTCTTCTTTATGGCAGCAAGGTATTTCTCATTGAAGAAGGCTCAGGTCATCATATATGAGACAGGTCTGGGAGGAAGGCTTGATGCGACAAACTCGCTGTCAAAAAAAGATGTCTGTGTCATAACTCAGATCGGCATGGATCACATGGAATATCTTGGAGATACACCTGAGCTCATCGCAGGGGAAAAAGCCGGCATAATCAAAAAGGGTGTGCCCGTGGTCTGCTTTAAGGGAAACAATGAATGCGACCGCATCATAGAAAACAGGGCAAAAGAGCTTGGCAGCGATATTTATTTTGTGGGGAAGGATAATATCTCACAAGTATCATTTAATAAGAAAAATATTGATTTTTCATATAAATATGGCTATGATAAATATGTTATGTTTATGGTGCAGAGTTATGCCCATTATCAGGTATACAATGCAGCGATCGCACTAAAGACTCTGCAGGTGCTGCAGGGTGATGACTGCGTTGAACTTGAATCCGTAAAGCAGGGTATCGCAAAGATGACCTGGCGCGGAAGGATGGAGCAGATAGGACCGAACGTATTTGTTGACGGAGGACATAACGAGGACGGGATAGCGGCATTTGTCGACTCCGTCAGAGATGATGAGTGCACGGGTAAGAGATATCTTATCTTTTCAGCCGTAAATGACAAGAGAGTATCCCAGATAAGCAGGATGCTTGTCCTAAGCGGTCTGTTTGATTCGATAAGCCTGTGTGAACTCACAGGAAAAAGAGCAAGTGCTCTTGATGAACTGACAAAGATATTTAAAGATACGATAGATGATACGCAAAGATGTATCGAACTTAGAGCATACGGACATGTGCGTGAAGCATATGAAGAGGAAAAAGGTAAGCTAAGCGAAAATGACAGACTCTATATCTGCGGCTCGCTTTACCTGGTTTCCGAGATCCTTGCTTTAAGTGATAAGGGATGAGTACAATGATCAATTTTGAAGAGGAACTTAAGAAGTTTCATCCGTCTCTTGAAGTGGAAGAGGCTACGGATGCTATATATAATCAGGACATGACCGACATGGCGGATCTTCTGGTCAATCTGATCAAGGAAGAGAGAGCCGGTTCACGTCACCAGGAAACGTTGTAAGAGGATTTAAAGATGTTATGCTATAACTGCGGAGCTTCTTTGACTGAACACGATTTCTGTACCAACTGCGGTGCAGAGGTCGGAGTATACAAGAAGATTATGAGCTCTGCCAACCTCTTTTATAACGAAGGTCTGGACAGGGCAGGAGTAAGAGACCTGACAGGTGCGATAACCTCGCTTCGTCAGTGTCTTAAGATGAATAAGAACCACGTTGACGCAAGAAACCTATTAGGACTTGTGTATTTTGAGATGGGAGAATATGTTGCGGCGCTGAGCGAATGGGTAATAAGCAAGAACCTGCGTCCCAACAAGAATATAGCTGACGATTATCTGAATATGATGCAGTCGAATCCTTCAAGGCTCGATACCATCAATCAGACTATCAAGAAGTATAACCAGGCACTCAGCTACTGCTATCAGGGAAGCTATGATCTGGCTATCATCCAGCTTAAGAAGGTAGTATCTCTCAATCCCAAACATGTACAGGGCCGACAGTTGCTTGCGCTTCTTTATTTAAACAATGAACAGTGGGAAGATGCGCGCAAGGAACTTGAGCGCTGCAGAAAGATCGATGTAAACAATACAACGACACTCAGATATCTTAAGGAAGCTGATGCCGTACTCGATATAGAAGAGGATTTCAATGCCGCTCCCAAGAAAAAGATAAGCAAGGAGACCATAACATACCGCAGGGGAAATGAGACGATCATACAGCCTGTCGGAGGCAAGGATACAAAGATATCATCAACCATTGTCAATATAGTTGTGGGAATCGCGATAGGTATCGCGGTTGCCTGTCTGTTGATCTTGCCTGCAAGGATAAGTGCGGCAAGTGAGGAGAGCGATCTTAAGATCAAGGAGATCGGAGAGCAGCTCGATGAGAAGAACTCTACGATCAATGCACTTGAACAGGACAAGAACAGTCTGACTGCAAAAGTAGACAAGCTTGAAAACGAGCTTGCAACATATACGGGAGAGGGAGGAGCCATTTCATCAATGGACAACCTTCTCAATGCGGCAATGGCCTATCTTTCAAATCCTGAGGATACGACGACGGTTGCCTCATATCTCGATCTTATAGATGAAGGTTTTGTTGATACATCTACAGAGACTTTCAGGGAAGTATACGGCATGCTTCGTTCACGTATCGGATCCACCGTCGGCGGAACATACTTTGAAGAAGGCATGCGTGCATATCAGAACGAGCAGTATGATGAAGCCATAGAGAATCTTTCAAAGGCTTATGCTTATGACAGCTCAAATGTTGATGCACTGTATAACCTTGCAAATTCCTACCGCAAGACCGGTGACAATGTCAATGCGATAACAAATTATCAGACATTGGTCGATAATTTTCCGGATACCGAGCTTGCTACAAGGAGCCAGTCGTTCTTAAACGAACTGGTTGTTGACTGATTATGTTAAGGGTGACAAAAAGTCACCCTTATTTTTTTGAAATTTTTACAAAAAGTCACTTGTGATTTTTCATCTGTTGCATATAATAATATAGAGACAATTATAAGGAAAAGGAGAAGACCATGCCAAAGAGAGAAGATATCCACAAAGTATTGATCATCGGTTCGGGTCCGATCATCATCGGACAGGCCTGTGAGTTCGATTATTCCGGGACTCAGGCTTGTAAAGCACTTAGGAAACTTGGTTACGAGATAGTTCTCGTTAATTCCAATCCCGCAACTATCATGACCGATCCCGAGACGGCGGATGTAACTTACATCGAGCCTCTTAATGTTGACCGCTTGGAGCAGATCATTGCAAAGGAACGTCCGGACGCGTTGCTTCCTAATCTGGGAGGACAGTCGGGACTTAATTTATGCTCAGAGCTGAATAAAGCAGGAGTGCTTGACAAGTACGGAGTAAAGGTAATAGGTGTACAGGTAGATGCCATTGAGAGAGGCGAGGACCGTATAGAGTTCAAGAACACAATGAACGAGCTCGGAATCGGAATGGCAAGATCTGATGTATCTTACTCTGTTGAACAGGCACTTGAAATCGCTGACAAGCTCGGATATCCCGTAGTACTTCGCCCTGCATACACAATGGGCGGCGCAGGCGGTGGTCTTGTATATAATAAAGAAGAATTAAAGACAGTTTGTGCAAGAGGTCTTCAGGCATCACTCGTAGGACAGGTTCTTGTTGAGGAATCGGTTCTCGGATGGGAAGAACTTGAACTTGAGGTAGTAAGAGACTGCGAAGGAAACATGATCACAGTCTGCTTCATAGAAAACATCGATCCCATCGGCGTTCACACAGGTGATTCATTCTGTTCGGCTCCGATGCTTACGATCCCTGAGGATGTTCAGAAGGAACTCCAGAGACAGGCATACAGCATCGTTGACAAGGTACAGGTTATCGGCGGAACAAACGTACAGTTTGCCCGCAACCCCAAGGACGGCCGTATCATAGTAATAGAGATCAACCCCAGAACATCACGTTCATCAGCTCTTGCATCAAAGGCAACAGGATTCCCGATCGCACTTGTTTCTGCAATGCTTGCTACAGGTCTTACTCTTAAGGATATAGAGTGCGGAAAGTACGGAACACTTGATAAGTATGTTCCTGACGGAGACTATGTTGTTATCAAGTTCGCACGCTGGGCATTTGAGAAGTTCAAGGGCGTTGAAGACAAGCTCGGTACTCAGATGAGAGCAGTCGGCGAAGTAATGAGTATCGGTAAGAACTACAAGGAAGCTTTCCAGAAGGCTATACGTTCACTTGAGACAGGAAGATACGGACTCGGACATGTAAAGAACTTTGATTCTCTTACAAAGGAAGAGCTCCTTAAGATGCTCATCACTCCTTCAAGCGAGAGACACTTTGTTATGTATGAGGCACTCAGAAAGGGTGCAACCGTTGAAGAGATATACGAGCTTACAAAGGTTAAGACATACTTCATCGAGCAGATGAAGGAACTTGTCGAGGAAGAGGAAGAGCTCATCAAGAACAAGGGTGTTATGCCTGCTGATGATGTACTCACTCAGGCAAAGAAAGACGGCTTCTCTGACAAGTACTTAAGCAAGATATTAGAGATACCCGAAGAGGATATCAGAAACAGAAGGATTGCTATCGGCGTAGAGGAAGCATGGGAAGGCGTACATGTTTCAGGAACGAAAGACAGTGCATACTACTTCTCAACATACAACTCAGAGGACAAGGATCCCGTATCTGACAGAAAGAAGATCATGATACTGGGCGGCGGTCCGAACAGAATAGGTCAGGGTATCGAATTTGACTACTGCTGCGTACATGCAGCCATGGCTTTAAAGAAGCTTGGATTCGAAACTATCATAGTCAACTGCAATCCCGAGACTGTTTCAACAGACTACGACACATCAGACAAGCTCTACTTCGAGCCTCTCACAACAGAGGATGTATTAAGTATATATAAGAAGGAAAAGCCTCTCGGAGTTATCGCTCAGTTCGGTGGCCAGACACCTCTTAACCTGGCAGCTGAACTTGAAAAGAACGGCGTAAAGATCCTCGGAACATCTCCTGCAGTGATCGACCTTGCAGAAGACAGAGACCAGTTCCGCGAGATGATGGATAAGTTAGGAATCCCGATGCCTGAATCAGGCATGGCAGTAACCGTTGAGGAAGCCAAGCAGATCGCAAGCAAGATCGGATATCCCGTTATGGTACGTCCTTCATACGTTCTTGGCGGAAGAGGCATGGAAGTCGTTTATGATGACGATCAGATGTCAGAATACATGGCAGCGGCTGTAGGTGTTACACCTGACAGACCTATCCTTATAGACAGATTCCTTAATCACGCTCTTGAGTGTGAGGCAGATGCCATCGCAGACGGAAAGCATGCATATGTACCTGCTGTT
>JAEEUS010000082.1 GCA_016290615.1 Lachnospiraceae bacterium
CTTCCAGGATCTTGTTGAAGCAAGGATTTTATATACTGCGGTTTTCAATAACGAAAAGACCATTCACTTTGAACCTGACAGGCTTTCTTCGTCAAAGGATATCGCAGGTGAATTTGATCAGTCACCCGCTCTCAAGGGCATTGTTCACGTGTATGACGTGAGTGATAAAAAGTGCGAAGTTTATAACGATATAGCAAACGAACATCTTCTCATCACATGCTAAGATATATGTTGCTTATCCACCAAAAATGACTATAATTTTATATAAGGAAAGACCATAGAAATACCCAGTCGAAGGCGGAGGGCATATATGGCAAGGAAGGATGAAGAGAGAGGAAGTTTAAACAGGCTCGGCAGGCAGTTTGTGTGCTACATACTGCTTGTTTTAATAAACATTGCCTTAAACAGGCTCGTTACAAGACTTGGACTTCCATTATATATGGATAATGTCGGCACGCTTCTTGCCGCTTTTCTTGGCGGATATCTTCCGGGCATATTTGTGGGCTATGCCACTAACATAATAAACGCTACAGCCGATCCGACCAATGCCTATTATGCAGGCATCAGTGTCCTTATCGCTGTGAGCGGTGCTTTTCTTGCAAGAAGAGGAGCGAAAGAGAAGCTGTCAAAGGCTCTGCTTTCCATACCTGTATTTGCATTTATCGGAGGCTTTTTAGGCTCCATATTAACATATCTTATGTACGGCTTTGGAATGGGAGAAGGAATATCTGCTCCTTTTGCCATAAAGCTGCTTCAAAAGGGATCATTAAGCGTATTCTGGGCTCAGATGATCTCTGACGTATCCATTGATCTTGTCGATAAAGCGATCACCGTATTAATAGTATTCATAATAATAAAGCTTATTCCGAAGAAGTATCTTAACTTTTTGGAGATGACCGACTGGAAGCAGAAGCCGTTCAGCGGAGAAGAGAGAAAGGCATCTATAAAGAATTCCACAAGGAAACTCAGACTGCGTTACAAGCTGATCATAATCATCGGTACGGTCATGACCATCATAGCCTTTGTAACGGCTGCGATAAGCTATATCATATATCAGAGATTTGCCATAGAGCAGTTTACGCATACCGGAAACAGCATCGCATGCTTTGCCGCCAGCGAGATAGACGGCGACAGGGTCAATGAATATCTCTCTACCGGTATAAAAGACGAGGATTACTATAATACGGAAAGATCCCTGATAGCTTTAAGGGCAACAAATCCCTATGTCGAATATCTGTATGTCTATCAGATAAGGCAGGACGGCTGTCACGTTGTCTTTGATCTTGATACCGAAGATCTGGAAGCCTCCGAGCTTGGAGATGTTGTTGAGTTTGACGATTCCTTCCGTGATCTTCTGCCAGATCTTTTAGCGGGAAACAGGATAGAACCGATAATAACGGATGATACATACGGATGGCTTTTGACCGATTACGAGCCGATCTATGACAGCACGGGAAAATGCGTCGCCTATGCATGCACGGATATAAACATGAAGGATGTAAGGCTAAACGGGATAAGCTTCTTAACAAAGATCCTGTCTCTGTTTATAGGTTTCTTCATATTAATCCTGACTCTTTGTCTGTGGCTTTCAAAATATCATCTTACATATCCTATCGATGCGATGACATTTGTTGCAAGAAAGTTTGCATATAACAGCGAACAGGACAGAGAAGCAAGTGTAGAGATGCTAAAGTCCCTTGAGATATCGACAGGAGATGAGATAGAAAATCTCTACGAGTCCATGTCAAAGACCATAAGCGAGACTGTCGGATATATCGATGAAGTCCAGAAAAAGGGCGAACAGATCGCACATATGCAAAACGGGCTCATATATATAATGGCTGACCTTGTAGAGAGCAGAGACAAGAATACCGGCGATCACGTTAAAAAGACAGCCGCATATGTAAAGCTGATACTCGATCTTTTAAAGGAACAGAATCTGTTTAGCGAATATCTGACCGATGAATTCGTCTATGACGTATATAACTCCGCTCCTTTGCATGACGTAGGAAAGATAAAGGTAAGCGATGTGATACTTAACAAGCCCGGAAAGCTTACGGATGAGGAATTTGCCATAATGAAGACTCATGCGGCTGCGGGCGGTGAAGTAATAGAAAGAGCGATGGAGCTTTCAGGCGACAGCGCATTCTTAAAGGAAGCATTAAACCTTGCGACTCATCACCATGAGAAATGGGACGGCAGCGGCTATCCTGACGGACTTAAGGGTGAAGAGATACCGCTTTCTGCCCGTATAATGGCAGTATCGGATGTATTTGATGCTCTTGTCAGTGCAAGAAGCTATAAAAAGCCTTTTACATTTGAAGAGGCAATGAACATAATCAGCGAAGGCGCCGGAAAGCATTTTGATCCGGTAATCGCGAAAGTATTTATAGATAATGCCGACAGGGTAAGAGAAATAGCACAGGAACACCAGAGAACTATAGGCTAGGAGGGCAAAACATGAAGACTATCAAAACCAAGATCATGGCATGCATCATCGGATGTTCTCTTATCACTGCTCTGATAGTGGGCGCACTTTCTATCAGGAGCACGATGAAGATAACGGAATCCGAAGCTGTGGAAAACATGAATGTCAGAGGCGATTCTGTGGCAAACGAAATGGATGCGACGATAACAAGGATCGAGACGAGTGTTAACATCCTTGCTGATGTTGTTGTCGACAAGCTCGATGAGGATGCATTCTTTTCTGATAAGAACTACGCCGACGGATTTACAGACAGCATACTCGAAGAGGTATACAAATTCTCGGAGAGGACTGAAGGCGCGATAACAAGCTACATCAGATACAACCCGGAATACTCTAATCCTACTTCAGGATGCTTTTTGACAAGAGACAGCCTGTCAGATCCTTTTACGGCTGTTACACCTACGGACTTTACCATGTATGATCCGACTGACCTTGCACATGTGGGATGGTACTATATACCGGTTCAAAACGGAGCTCCCATATGGATGGATCCGTATCTTAACAGCAACATCAATGTATATATGATAAGCTACGTTGTTCCGATCTACAGTGCGGACGGCACATCCATCGGTATCGTGGGAATGGATATAGCGGTAACACAGCTTACCGATCTGGTTGATTCGGTAAATCTGTTTGACAGCGGATATGCCTTCCTTACAAAGGCTGACGGCGAGATACTTCATCATAAGAGCATAGAGACAGGCCAGATGCTCATTGATCAGGATGCAACTCTTGCAGATGCAGGCTCATATATCGCTAATAACACTGATGTAAGTGATGCCTATGACTACAGCTATCAGGGTGAGAAGAAGATGTTTGTCTTTAATACCCTGCATAACGGCATGAAGCTTATCCTTACCGCACCCGAAAAAGAGATATACGCACAGGCTTACTCACTGTTATATAAGATCCTGGGTATAGTTGTGTTTGCCATTATCATAAGCGCAGTCATCGGATTCTTTGTAAGCAACGGTCTTGTTAATCCCATTAAGACATTGACGGGAGTAATAAACAGGACGGCAAGACTTGACCTCTCAAAGACTGAAGGCGGTGATCAGCTTATAAGCCATAAGGATGAGATAGGAAAGATGGCAGGCGAAGTCCAGGTAATGAGAGCATCATTCAGGGCTATGGTCGATTCGCTCAATGATGTAGAGACGACCATAAACGGAGCCATTGAAGATCTTGACGGCATCATGAAGGAAAACAACGTCAAGACAGATGAAAACAGCGACGCTACTCAGGAGCTGGCAGCAGGCATGCAGCAGGCCAGTGCAAATACACAGGCTATCGTAAGCAACGTCAGCGAAGTTAAGAGCCAGACGATGGAGATTTATGATCTTGCCGTTCAGAGCGAGTCAGAATCAAAGAACATTTTGGCAAGAGCAGATGACATGCAGGGCAGGAGCAATGATTCAAGCGACAAGACCCACCGCATGTATGAGCTCATGAAGGAAAAGAGCAGAGAGGCTGTTGAAAGAAGCCAGGCTGTTTCAAAGATCCACGAGCTGACCGATGACATTAAAAATATTTCTTCACAGACAAACCTTCTCGCACTCAATGCCAATATCGAGGCTGCAAGAGCGGGCGATGCCGGAAGAGGATTTGCAGTCGTTGCAGGAGAGATAGGATCCCTCGCATCGGAGACATTAAATACCGTCGATAACATCGGACGCATCGTAGAGGAAGTAAACGATGCAGTGGGAAGCATGAACGAATGCATCAGAGAACTCATGGCATTCCTTGAAGAGACAGTCCTTACAGATTATGTGATGTTCAGGGAGATGGGTGAAGGCTATCGTAACGATGCCGATTACTTCATAAATATACTCACTCAGGTAAGAGGCGCTGTTGAAAGCCTTGAAAAGAATGTAGAAGAGATCGTATCCGCATCAGATGAGATCAACAGCATGACTACTCATTCGGCTGACAGCGTATCAGAGATAGCCGCACGTTCCGATGAGATGAGGAATGCAAACGACCTCGGATACAACAAGCTGATGGATGCGAGAGCAGCCATGGATATGCTAGTTGAGATCACCGGTGAGTTTAAGCTCTAAATCCATTGACAACATAAGAATAAAAGTGTAGACTAGCACTTGGTGAAGCAAAGGCGCTTCGGGCATAACCCGAAGTGTCTTTTTTTATAAGAATAAGGTAATAAGATGATACTATGTGATGACAGACCGCATGAGGAATGCGGCGTATTCGGGATATGGGGAAGTGAAGAAGTTGATGCAGCTCACGCTGTATACTACGGCCTTACCGCCCTTCAGCACAGAGGCCAGGAATCCGCAGGCATCGTTGTATGCGATACCTTGGGTCCTATCGGAAACATATGTGCTCATAAGGGAATGGGACTGGTAAGCGAAGTATTCCATCCCGAAGTCCTTGATAAGCTTAAAGGCAACATCGGCATAGGACATGTCAGATATTCCACTGCGGGTGCAAGCTGTATCGAGAATGCACAGCCCTTTTCACTGAATTACGCAAAGGGAACACTAGCACTTGCCCATAACGGAAATGTCATAAATGCAAAGGATATGAAAGAGGAGCTTACAAAGGAGGGCGCAGTGTTTGCAGGTACCTCCGACTCCGAAGTCATCGCTTATTCCATAGCAAGAGAGAGGATGAATACCGCTTCCATAGAGGAAGCTACAATAAATGTCGCAAGAAAGCTTAAGGGGGGATATGCCCTCCTTATTATGAGTCCGCAGAAACTCATCGGTGTAAGAGATCCGCTCGGACTTAAGCCGCTGTGTCTTGGAAAGGCAGGAGACTCATATATTTTAGCCTCTGAATCCAGTGCCATTACGGCTGTTGACGGAGTGCTCATAAGAGATATAGCTCCCGGTGAGATAGTCGTTATAACAAAGGACGGCATTCAGTCAGAAACAAAGCTTGTCAGTGAGAAAAAGGCTCACTGCATATTTGAATATATATATTTTGCAAGACTTGATTCGCATATGGATGATATCAGTGTCTATGATGCAAGGATAAGAGGCGGAATGGCTCTTGCCAAAAGATATCCCGTTGATGCAGATGTGGTGACCGGTGTACCCGAATCGGGACTTACCGCAGCTGTCGGATATTCAAAGCATTCCGGGATACCGTTTATACCTGCTTTTAACAAGAACAGCTACGTGGGCAGGACATTCATAAAGCCGACGCAGTCCGAGAGGGCATCGGCAGTCCATATGAAATTAAGCGTTATCGAAAGTGTTGTGAAAAACAAGAGGATAGTTTTGATAGATGACTCCATAGTAAGGGGAACCACCATCGCAGGACTCATCGACATGATGAGAAAAGCGGGGGCTCTGGAAGTTCATGTAAGGATAAGCTCTCCTCCGTTTTTATATCCGTGCTTTTACGGCACCGATGTTCCGGATAACTCACAGTTAATCGCGACCGAGCATTCAACGGAACAGATAAGGATGCAGATAGGAGCGGATTCACTCGAATATATGAATATAGAGGATTTTGAACAGATGACAGGCGATCTTGAGATATGCAAGGCCTGCTTTGACGGAAAATATCCTGTTAAGTGAAAAGGAAAAAGTGATGAAAAGAAAGATCATACTTGAGGATGGCAGTGTCTTTTGCGGAGAAGGCTTCGGCTCTGAAAGCGACAAGACGGTGGAACTGGTATTCAACACATCCATGGTAGGATACCAGGAGATCATATCGGATCCGTCATATACCGGACAGGCGGTAGTAATGACATACCCGCTCATCGGTAACTACGGTATCAATGAGGATGACAATGAAACTATACGTCCCTCGATATCGGGTCTCATCGTAAGACAGTACTGTGACGAACCTTCAAACTTCAGATGCAGCGAGACACTCTCTGAAACAATGAAAAGATACGACATAACGGGAATAAGCGGAATCGATACCAGAAAGCTTGCCCGTCACATAAGAGACTACGGAAGCTGCAAGGCTGTCATAGTATCATATGATGAGGATACTCAGAGTGCACTTGATAAACTTAAGGAAACAGATCTTGACAGGGATGTTGTCTCCAAGGTAAGCACCACAAAAGCTTATAACGCAGGAATGATAGACGGCAAGGAAAGCAGACATATAGTTGCCATAGACTGCGGAATGAAAAGAAACATCTTAAGAGAGATGAGTGCAAGAGGCTGCAGGATAACAGTCGTGCCTTTTAATACTTCTGCTCAGGATATCCTAGCCCTTTCACCCGACGGACTATTTGTATCAAACGGCCCCGGTGACCCCGAGGATGTAAAGGATACTATAAACACTGTTAAAAATCTGATAGGAAAGCTACCCATCTTCGGGATATGTTTGGGACATCAGATCATTTCTCTAGCTTACGGCGCAAAGACGTACAAGCTCAAATTCGGTCACAGAGGCGGAAACCATCCCGTAAAGAATCTCAAAACAGATAAGATAGAGATAACATCACAGAACCATTCCTATGCAGTCGATACGGACAGCTTAAAGGGAACGGGTCTTGAAGTCACGCATATAAATATACTCGATAACACGGTCGAGGGAATGGAATGCGTAAAGGATAAGGTATTCTCGGTGCAGTATCATCCCGAGAGCGCACCCGGACCTCAGGACAGCTCGTATCTGTTTGATGTATTTTTAAATCTGATAGATGAAAGCAGACAAAGCGTTAAGGAGGAGAAAAATGCCTAAACGTACTGACATAAAAAAGATCCTTGTCATAGGATCGGGACCGATCGTCATCGGTCAGGCTGCCGAATTTGACTATGCAGGAACCCAGGCCTGTCTCTCGCTAAGGGAAGAAGGCTATGAGGTAATACTGTGCAACTCAAATCCCGCCACCATAATGACTGATGAAGCCATTGCAGACAAGGTCTATATGGAACCTCTTACCCTTGAATTTATCGCAAAGATAATCAGGATGGAAAGACCCGATGCCATACTACCGGGAATAGGAGGCCAGACAGGACTTAACCTTGCGATGCAGCTAGAAAAGAAGGGCATCTTAAAGGAATGTCGTGTAGAGCTGTTGGGAACAAGGACAGAGAGTATAGAAAGAGCCGAGGACAGAGAGCTGTTTAAGGAGCTCTGTATGGAACTCGGTGAACCGGTACTTCCATCTCTTATTGCGGAGAGCATGGAGGAAGGACTTGATGCTGCTGACAAGATAGGCTATCCCGTTGTAATAAGACCCGCATTCACACTCGGAGGAACAGGCGGAGGCTTTGCCGAGGATGTGACCGAGTTTAAGGAGATAATGAAAAACGCTCTAGCACTCTCACCTGTGCATCAGGTACTGGTTGAAAAGAGCGTAAAGGGCTACAAGGAGATAGAATACGAAGTAATGCGTGATGCCAACGATACGGCCATCACCATCTGCAACATGGAAAACATAGACCCCGTAGGAATTCATACGGGTGACTCCATCGTTGTTTGTCCGTCCCAGACTCTTACAAACAAGGAATATCACATGTTAAGAGACAGCGCGCTAAAGATCATACGTGCGCTTAAGATAGAGGGCGGATGCAATGTCCAGTTTGCACTCGATCCCAAGTCATTCAAATACTACCTGATCGAAGTCAATCCAAGGGTATCGAGATCATCTGCCCTTGCATCAAAGGCAAGCGGATATCCGATCGCCAGGGTTTCTGCAAAGA
>JAEEUS010000083.1 GCA_016290615.1 Lachnospiraceae bacterium
ATGAGAGCGGTACGCGAAACAGGATTTGCCTGTGCGGATGAGATGCTCTATCCGGAAAATCATCAGTATCTTGATGATCTTTTAGCCTATGTAGCGGTCGGGGCAAGATCTGTTGAAGATCAGCAGCACAGACTGACAGCCAGCGGAATAGATGTTCCGGTAGGAATGAAGAACCCTACCAGTGGAGACTATTCCGTAATGATGAATGCCATCTTTGCGGCTCAGTCGGCTCATACATTCATATACAGAGGCTGGGAGGTGCATTCAAAGGGAAATCCTCACACGCATGCGATCCTAAGAGGATATAACAACAAGCACGGACAGGCACAGCCCAACTACCACTATGAGGACATAGTCAGACTGTGTGATTACTATGACAAAATGGAGCTTGAAAATCCTGCAGTCATCGTAGATACCAATCATGCAAATTCAAACAAGGATCCGTTCGAACAGCCCAGGATAATAATGGATGTTTTAAATTCCGCAAGACATAACGAGAGGATATCAAAGCTCGTAAAGGGATTCATGGTGGAAAGCTATATCGAGGACGGAGCCCAGAAAGTAGGCGGAGGCGTTTACGGCAGATCGATCACCGATCCGTGTCTCGGATGGGAAAAAACCAAAGATCTGATATTGAATATAGCGGATCATATAAGTTGAGAATACTTGAAAAAACATATATAATGTATGCAATACGTCAAAAGAGGTAATTAGTTTTGTTAGACAGAATGTTTAATTATGAGAATCCGGTGTGGCAGTTCATGGGAAGGATTGCCGATCTTATGATTCTCAATGCAATGGCACTGATCTTTTCAGTACCGATCATAACGATCGGAGCGTCATGGACCGCTCTGTATTACTGTACGGTAAAGATCGTAAGAAAAGAAGATACATATGTATGGAAAGAGTTCTGGAACTCGTTTAAGAGCAATTTCAAGCAGGCAACGATCATATGGCTCATCCTCATACCGTTTCTTGCGATCCTGTTTATCGATGTACTCATGTGGTACAATGACCCAACGCTTTTGCCTAAGGTTTTAAAGGTCACAACAGTCATAGTCATATGCATAGTGCTTGCGATAACGATATATGTATTTCCGATACTGTCGCATTTTGAAAATACCACGAGAAACACATTAAAGAACGCATTTCTCGTATCAATGATCAATATACCTTACACTTTTTATTTCATAATTCTGCTTTTGCTGCCGATAGTGATCGTATGGATCGACTTAAGATTCATGATGTTAGATATGCTGATGGGAATATCGCTTCCCGCATTGTTAGCATCTTTCGGCTGGAGCAGGATATTTAAAAAGCTTGAGCCTCCAAAGGAAGAAGATGAAGATGTGGAAGGGTCACAGGATTCAGATTCGATCGTAAAGGAAGCCAAAGAAGAGCTTATCGCATCAGGGGCTGATGTATCAGATATATCGGAGTAACAGGGGAGACATTTAAAAAAGTGGGTTTAATGGCAAAAACTAACAGAGGCGATGAAAACGACAGGGGACGTAGGAGTCTTAACAGCACGGTCCTTATAGTTTTGTTGCTCTCTTTTTTGTTCCTTGTCGTATGGCTTATGGTATCCAGTTTTTCGGATAAAGCCTACGAGGAGGCATCAAAGGATATAAAATTCAATCTTATACATACAACTGAGAAGAAGGCACAGGAACTTGCACTTGTCATGGACGACATGCTTTCTTCCGGACTTGTCGCATCCTCATATCTTGCGGATGATGTACAGGATATTTATTCAGACAGTCATATCGAGATAATAAAGGATTCCAACAAGAATCTTTATGCCGTTGCACTTGTTGATGGTGACGGAAAAGGCATAAGTACCAACGGAGATACAGATCTTAACGGATCCGATTATTTTACTCCGTCTCCAGTTCCTCGATTCTCATTTACCAATGACGATTTTATAGAAGGCAGGAAGGCTCTTATCTGTGAAGTTCCCGTAGTCAGGGATGAAGAACCGATAGCCTATCTTATCCAGTACATAGATGTCGAGATACTCAAGCTTTACATTCCGATCGAGGGAAACAACAGCGATAACGGTGTAATGATCGTTGATAATGACGGCAACAGGATGTATTCAAGCGGGAAACCATGGATAGTTGTAAAGAGCACTCTTAAGGATACTCTTAACAACACTCAGATAGACGGCTTTGATATCGATACCGTGATGGCGAATATAGAAAACGGCATCAATCAGAATTTTGTCGCCAATCTTGAAAACAGGGGATGCTTCTTTGTTTCTATCCCTGCCGGCGATACAGGCTGGACACTCATAGATATCATAGACAAGAACACGTATATCGATAACAGGATCCTTGATAAGAGCAGTTATGAACAGGATATGGCAAAAAGGATAGTCACTATCGTATTTGGCATAGTTCTACTCCTTTCGGCGATCGTTATCTCATACAGAGTCAAGGATATGCGAAACAGCAAGGTCCTTGAGAACAAGGCTGATACCGATCTGTTGACAGGGCTTAACAATAAGCTCTCCACGGAGCGAAAGGTTCAGGAATGCATTGAGGCAGAACCGGATATGCAGCATCTGATGCTTCTGTTTGATATCGATAACTTCAAAAAGATCAATGATACAATGGGTCATGCCTTTGGTGATCAGGTGCTCAAGTCTTTGGGTGAACAGCTTAGCATGGAGTTTAGAAAGACCGATATCCTTGGCCGAATAGGCGGAGACGAGTTTGCGATTTTGCTTAAGGATATCAAGGATGATGAGATAATCCTTAAGGAAGGAGACAAGATACTTCAGTTCTTCAGACAGTTCAAGGTCGGAGACTATGTAAAGTATTCCGCAACTGCAAGTATCGGAGCTTCGATCTATCCAAGAGACGGCAAGGACTTTACGGAGCTGTACAAAGCGGCTGACAATGCCTTGTACGAAGCAAAAAAACAGGGCAAGAACCGCCTGATATACTATAACTCGGAGATGGCTGATAACGTAAAGAAGAGGGACGAGGAAGCCAAAAAGAATCCCGGGGCAAGAACATAGAAAATACTAGTGGCAATCTGTATAAATATTTCGAACAATATTTGGCAGGTTGCCTATTTTTTTGTATCTTTGTATTTTGTATACTGTAGAAAGGTAATTTAACAATTTCTATCAGGAGGACATTTAAATGGCAAGTTTATCTTTAACAAATATCTGCAAGAGATATCCTAACGGTTTTGAAGCAGTTAAAGACTTCAACCTTGAGATCGCAGATAAAGAATTCATCATCTTCGTAGGACCTTCAGGATGCGGTAAGACAACAACACTTCGTATGATCGCTGGTCTGGAAGATATTTCTTCAGGTGAGTTGAAGATTGGTGACAGAGTAGTTAACGACGTAGAGCCTAAGGACAGAGATATCGCGATGGTATTCCAGAACTACGCTCTGTATCCTCATATGACAGTTTATGATAACATGGCATTCGGTCTTAAGCTTCGTAAGGTTCCGAAGGATGAGATCGACAAGCAGGTTAAGGAAGCAGCTAGAATCCTTGACTTGTCTGCACTCCTTGATCGTAAGCCGAAGGCTTTGTCAGGTGGTCAGAGACAGAGAGTTGCTATGGGACGTGCTATCGTTCGTAACCCTAAGGTATTCCTTATGGACGAGCCTCTTTCAAACCTCGATGCAAAGCTTCGTGTACAGATGAGAGTTGAGATCGCTAAGCTTCATCAGAGACTTGGCACAACAATCATTTACGTTACACATGACCAGACAGAGGCTATGACTCTTGGTACACGTATCGTTGTTATGAAGGACGGTGTTGTTCAGCAGGTTGATACACCTCAGAACCTTTACGACAAGCCTCAGAACCTGTTCGTAGCAGGATTCATGGGATCACCTCAGATGAACTTCCTTGATGGTGTTGTTTCTATAAATGGTGAGAACGTAACAATCAACTGCGCAGGCGTTGATATTCCTCTTCCTCCCGCAAAGGCTAAGAAGCTTATCGAAGGCGGTTATGACGGAAAGACAGTTACATTCGGTATCAGACCTGAAGATGTTTATGATTCAGAGATGTTCATCGAGACAGCTAAGGCTTCTTTCGAAGCTACAGTTAAGGTTTACGAGCTTCTCGGTGCTGAAGTTTACTTATACTTCGAGCTTGACGAGTTCCCGATCACAGCAAGAGTTGATCCTCGTACAACAGCTAGACCTGGTGATACAATCAAGGTTGCTTTCGACGTTGAGAAGATCCACGTATTCGATAAGGAAACAGAGCAGGTTATCACAAACTAGTCTGAATCGATCAGAAAATGATATTTCAGGGAGCGTTGCATCAGCAGCGCTCCTTTTAATATGCGCTTTTGTTGCACATAATCATGCAATAGATTAAAATAGTAACTATGAAAAAAGTATTAAAAATACTGATAAGCGGGCTGATTCTGACAGTCATGATCCTTATGAACCCGGTCAGTGCACTGGCGCTTCAAAACGATCAGACAGATACTGTCGGAGATAAAGGTCAGACAAGGGTGGAAACATCCGAGTTTCGAGCCGTCTGGTTCTCGTTTAAGGACTGGCAGAAATACCTAAAGGGAAAGAACGAGCAGGAATTTAAGGCCGCATTCTCATCAGTATGCGAGAACAGTCAGAAGCAGGGACTGAATACGATAATAGTACATGTCAGATCCCATAACGATGCCGCATATCCGTCATCATGCTATCCTTGGAGTGATGAGATGACAGGAGGCAATCCGGGATATGATCCGCTGCTTATCATCACGGATACGGCACATGCATACGGATTAAAGGTACATGCATGGATCAATCCTTACGGATACAGAAACGGTTCATACAGCGGAGATCAGAGTCTTGCGACAAAGGACAATATAATCTCGGGAATAAAGGAGATACTTGATAAGTATCCCGTGGACGGGATACATTTTGACGATTACTTTCCGCCTCTTGGAGCATCTGTTCATAACGAGCTTTTAAAGCAGGTATGTGCCACGGTAAGGGGATACGGAAAGGCATTCGGGGTAAGTCCGCAGGGAAATATAGACAATAACATTGCATCAGGTGCTGATATATATACATGGATGTCATCAAATGAATATATGGATTATATATGTCCGCAGATCTACTGGAGCGATATATACGGAAAGAACGGCGATGTCACGATGTACAGCGACAGACTATCAAGCTGGATATCGTTAAATAAGGCAAAGATTGACATGTATATCGGGCTTGCGGCCTACAGAGTCGGAGAAAACTCCAAGTCTGATCTTGGCTGGAGCAGAAAAAACGACAATCTTTCCACTCAGATAACGAAACTTAGAAACAGTGGATGTCAGGGATATATACTGTTTTCATATTCATCGATAGTAAGTCCTGCATGCCAGGAAGAGATGCAGTCAGTAAGAAACGTCAACAATCAACAGTAATCGGAGAAGACTATGATAAGCAATACGATCATTCAAAAGACAATGGAAGAGATGGCCATGGTTACGGGGGCTGACTATGCTCTGTTTGATGACAGTGCAAAAGCCGTGATGAATACTTTAAAGGCTAAACCTGTGGATGCGCAAAAACTCAAGGACTTTATCGATTCGGGTGATGATAATAAGGAAATAGATGGCAGCTGGTTCTTTAAGGTAATGGATGAGGATGAGTGTGCATACATCCTTGTTGCAGACAGTGAAAAGAGTGATACCTTTACAATGGGAAAAGTAGCGGTATGCCAGCTGCAGAATCTCATTATTGCCTACAAGGACAGAACCGACAGGAATAACTTCTTCCAGAATCTCATAATGGATAATCTTCTTTTGGTTGATATCCACAACAGGGCTCAAAAGCTCCATATAGAGAATGAAAAGAAGAGAATGGTCTTCCTGGTCGAAGTTGAAAATGACCGCGACAATATAGCAACAAGACTTATGAGGAGTCTTTTTGTTGAACAGGGCGGAAACTACATTACATCTGTTGATGATAAGACCATAATACTCATAAAGGATATAGAAGATGAGGATTATGACGAGATCGCGCGTACGATCGTAGATATGCTCGGCTCGGAAGCAATGCTCAGAGTAAGGGTAAGCTACGGTCTGTCCGTATCCGAGCTTAAGAACATATCCAAGTGCTACAAGGAAGCAAAGATGGCTCTTGAGGTGGGAAGCATCTTCCATTCGGAGAAGAATGTTTTATCTTATGAGACTCTTGGTATAGGAAGACTTATCTATCAGCTGCCCGTTAATCTGTGCAAGATCTTTGTAAAGGAAGTCTTCGGAGATACAAGACCTGAAGAGATAGATGAAGAGACACTCACGACCATTCATAAGTTCTTTGAGAATAATCTTAACGTGTCAGAGACTGCAAGACAGCTCTACATACACAGAAACACTCTTGTATACAGAATGGAAAAGCTTCAAAAGCTCATAGGACTTGATATGAGGATATTTGATGATGCCGTAACATTCAAGATCGTTATGATGGTAGTTGATTACGTCAATTATCTCGAGAAGATGGACAATATGTAGTTTAAAAAGGAGAAGGTATGCCACCTGTACAGGGAAGACCCGGAGGACCGGGAGGCCATTTCATGACCGATGAGGAAATGAAAGCGGCTCCAAAGATAACCCCGGCACTTATAAAGAGAGTTTTTTCATATCTTAAACCTTACTGGAAACAGCTCATACTCGTGCTATTATGTATTATCATGTCTTCGGTTGCCGGCATACTTCCTTCGATACTGACAGGTAAGATCATAGACGAGGGTCTTATCGGTCGCAGCATGAAGCTTCTTATCTTCTATATAGCCGCATCGTTTGGCGTTACGCTCATGGCAAGTCTGATTGGTGTGGCAGAGAGCTATATTAATACATGGATAGCTCAGCACATAACATATGACATGCGAAACATGATGTACAGACATCTTCAGCGTATGTCACAGAGATTCTATACATCCAACAACCAGGGCGATATCATAACAAGGATGACCAGCGACATAGACGGTGTCGAGTCGGTCATAACAAATACATTCAAGAGCATACTATCAAATTCGATAACCCTCATATTTGCTCTTGTAGCCATGTTTCAGAAAAACTGGATACTTGCTATCCTGGGCATAATAGTGATCCCTCTGTTTGTCATACCTACCAGAAGTGCGGGAAAGACCAGATGGACTCTCACAAATGAAGCACAGCAGTGCAACGATGAAGTAAACGGAATATTAAACGAGACTCTCTCTGTCAGCGGACAGCTTCTTGTCAAGCTCTTTGGCAAGGAAAACGAGGAGTACGAGCGATACAAGTCTGTCAATAACAGGATGATAGGCTTAAACATCAAAGAGAGGATGGCAGGCAGATGGTTCTTTATGGTGCTAAATACCGTTACCAATATAGGACCGATGCTGCTTTATCTTGTCGGCGGCGTTTTAATCATGAAATATGACAGCTCACTGACAGTCGGAGACATTACCGTACTGGTGGCTCTTCTTGGAAAGACCTACATGCCGGTAAACAGCCTGTTAAACATACAGGTTGACTGGATGAGAGCCATGGCTCTGTTTTCAAGGATATTTGATTACTATGATATGAAGGTCGAGATAGATGAGCCTGCAAATCCAAAGACTCCGAAAAATGTCACGGGTGAAGTGGAATTCAGGCATGTTGACTTTTCATATGATGAGGAAAGACAGATACTTAAAGATGTGAGCTTTAAGCTTGAAAGCGGAAAGAGCATGGCCATAGTCGGTCCGTCAGGTTCCGGAAAGAGCACGATAATAAATCTCATACCAAGACTCTATGATGTGTGCGCAGGCTCTGTAATCTTTGACGGCATCGATGTAAGAGAGATGGATCTGACAAAACTCAGAAGCTATGTCGGAGTGGTGTCCCAGGAAACATATCTGTTTAACGGAACCATAAGAGACAATCTTAAATACGCTTCCCCGCAGGCTACCGAAGAAGAGATGATCGAGGCATTAAAAAAGGCCAACATCTATGAT
>JAEEUS010000021.1 GCA_016290615.1 Lachnospiraceae bacterium
TTTAATGCCTTCTCATCTGCTATACTGTCCGGCATCTTAAGATGGAGTCCGCCTATTACTTCAGCGCCATAGCATTGCAAAAGACGTCCGAGCATCCCTGATCCGTCACCACTGAAAAGACCCATCGTTGCGATTATAAAAACCTTCTTGTTCTTCCACAGTTCATTATGATCTGTGATATAATCCCGCATGATCTTCGGAACTGTACTAAACTGAACCGGATATGCAAATACGATAAGATCCGCCTCTGTTACTGCTGTCAAAGCTTCTGTATCCTCTATAGAATATGTTCTAGATTCGTTGTCATACTCTTTACAAAATAACTCCACTGCATATTTTGAATTACCCGTCCCGCTAAAATATATACCAACCATTTTCACACTCTCATACGCCAATAACTTCCGATTTAACGCTCTATCGTTCATCCCGACAAACCTGCTAATATTTTGCAAGTGTTTTTTTGATTATTTCGTAATTTCTTATTTTTTTCAAGTATTTTAACATAACAAATAAGACCAGCATTACTGACCCGGAGTGTTTTAATATCTGTTTTTTTGTAGCTGTAGATTTTTGAACCTTATTTCACGTTCTCGTTCAAAACAGCTGAAACCCTTGAATGATATATTCTTAAGAACTTATTGTAGGCTGCAAACATTGCAACACGATACTTTTTTCCTTCGGCGCGTTTTGCCAAAAAATACTCGCATACAGGATCTCCTGCGTATAATTTCTGATGCTTATTGATAGTATCCATTAATTCGAATCCTATTTTACGCATTACTCTTGATCCTCTTTTTGACATATGCCTCTCTGTTCCTGTGAATTTTCCGGATTGATATGGTGGTGCATCAATCCCAGCAAATGCAATCAACGCCTTGGCGCTATGAAACCTTCTTGGATCTCCTATCTCTGCAATTAGTCGTGGGCCTATCGATACTCCTACGCCTTTCATATCCATTACAGTTGTGTACTCAGGCAAACACTTGGCAGTTTCATTCATTCGGGTTAGAATATCATGGAGAGCGGCATCAACTTCTCTCAATATTTTAACCGCGTCTTGGACCATCAACTTTGTGTTCTCAGACGAAGGAAGTGTTGGGATACTGTCTTTGGCGATAGAGTAAAGCTGGCGGGCTTCTTTTTCACTATAGCGGTATCCCTTTTTCGTCGACCATGATTCATACCTGTCACAGAATCTATTTTCAGAATACACAGTAATCTTTTTCGCATGATAAAAATCATAGACAAAGTCGCTTTTTTTATCTTTTCCCGTAGATTTATCATAACCGTTCAGAACACCTCCGATCCCCGGCAGCGCTCTATCAATGACGCTCTCCAATACAAGGTATCTATCTTGCCTGGTTTTCATAGTTTTAAAGTATTGCATACCCAAAGTTTTTAGTTCAATTCGTTCATCACCAACAACATAATCTTGAAAAGGGCGAAACCAAAAATCTATACCATACTGAGCAATCATAAAAGCATCAATGCTATCAGTCTTTGGATTTCTTATTCCCTGGCAACGGTAACGTTTCATCTCAAGTGGATTTATAATCCTCACATCATAATCCCTCTTCTTGAGATATGTTGCTATCGGAAAATGATAATTACCTGTGGCTTCCATAGTCACATGAATCTCGTCTTCAAAAGAATCCATCTGATCTGCAAGTTTTTTCAGATCACTTAGCGTGTGCTCATAATCATTGGGGGACATAATCACTTCACCATACGGCTTTAAAATACAAACCGTACTTTTTCCTTTAGATACATCTACACCTACACTAATCAATAATCTTACCTCCTTTATGTTTTTCATAGCTGGCGACCATCCACACTTATTGAAACTCATTTTCGTTGGTGACACGTGATCCTGTAATTTTCAGGTCACAACCTGCTTAACCGAATACATACAATAAGGGGACGGCTGACTGTTTGTCGGACGGGATCACTTATTGTGTCCCAACTAGAATTACGTCAGGCCGCTATCCCCTTAATTATAAAAAATAAGTGCAGATGTATCACTTACATCTACACTTATATAGTACGAAATTAGAATTTGTCAGTCTGCAAGTTCCCCATCCATCTTAATCAAGAATTCTTCAAAGTTGTTAGAAATCGTATAATATGTATCTTCATCTGTATTACAGCTATCTATCTGACAATAGACTTTCTTTTCCGGATTGTATGCCCAAAGTACATCATCTATACCGCCTATGACCACATACCCCGGCCAACTGTTCTGAACATCATATTCTTCGTTGATTGCTTCCAATTCTTCTATCTTGTAAAAACGACCGTAATTGTTCTCTCCCAATGGACCCTCTCCTCCGTTATGCTTGCTTATGAACGCAAGATAGTCATCCGGAAGATTCAGCCCGTTTATTACTGAAATCACCTTTTTAGGCTTTTCATTGAAATCAAATTCTTTGAACATCTCTTTAATTTCCATATAACACCTCTTCAAACTCCGATTTATGCATTAGATCATTTAACTTAATCGGCATTTATCCCATTCTTTCCTCAACACGGCATACTGATAGGTGTTTTCATAATGCGGCGTTCCATCAGGATTTTTAACAAAGCTGATAAACTCCCTGAAAAGTCCCTCCTGCCTCATTCCAAGTTTCTCACAAAGATGCTGACTGGCAATATTGTCATCTTCAGTATAGGCATAGATACGCCTGGCTCCCTTATCCATAAAAAGATAATCAAAGAATGCTTTCGCCGCCTCATACGCATACCCTTTTTTGTGATAATCCTTATTTAACATCCAGCAAGGACTGAAAGTATCCATTTGCGAATCAGCGCCATGTTCATCTGCCGGCTCCGGATATGCGTTTATCTCTCCGATCACTTTTCCGCAGTCTTTAAGCACTATGGCAAAATAATACTCCGTTTCCGATGATCTCTTTAATACTTCTTTTCTTGCTTCTTTAATGGAATTCAGCTTCATGTCAATAAAACAGTTCACAGCCGGTTCTTTCAAGTATTCAAATACATCCTCTTCATCACCCTCCTTAAAGGGACGAAGGATCAGTCTCTCTGTCTCAATTATCATTTTTCCTGTCCTTATTAAATACCAATTCTGAAATTTCTATCATCCCTATTTCAAATGCCACATTTCTCCATTTGGCATCTGCATCACATCACCGGAAAGAATCTCTATTACATTTCCTTTAAGATCCCTGACTATAGTCTCCTCCCAATACTTATAATCCGCGCCTTCACCTTCTTCAAACCATCTGTTAAAGAACAGCCTATCGCCATCCCGTAGAAAGAAGGAATCATGATCTTCTATTAAAAGGCTTATCTTCTGCGGCCAAACGATCTCAAATTCACTACCGCGCTGTCTCGAGAGTGTAAGCGGTCTGATATGCAGCTGCAGATTGTAGCAATCCTTCACCGCCGTGAGAGGAAGCTGTGTATGAATACTTACCTGATGATCATTGCAGTCAAACCTTACTATCCTGATCGATCCATTCGAAAAATCCACATCGAGCATATAAATACCGCCATCAAAGAATACCGGTTTTTCACTGTAATGCCCTTCTGTTTTCACAACCGGAAAGAAAACCTCTCCATCCGGATAGTGGACAAGGCAAAGCTTTCTTCCTTTTACGTTATTACCCTCGTTAAAAAGCTCTTCTGCCTCATAAAGATCGCCGTGTTCATAATCCATGCCAAAATACCACTCGCTTGTGGCTCCGTATACAGGCTCAATATATGTAATCCCGTTAGTTTCTATTATCTTCATATTCATAGATCGTCACTTCTCTATCTCTCCATCCCAGTCCTGGATACCGCCAAACTCATATATATTCGTATAGCCAAGTGCAGCAAGTTTTGCGGATGCCTCTTTACTCCTTCGTCCGCTTCTGCAGTATACATAGATTACCTGATCAAGATCAGATAGCTGTGCGGGCTGATCTGCCCCGATATCTTCGTTTGCCACATTGATCGCTCCTGGGATATGCCCTTCAGCAAATTCATCTGCTCTGCGCACATCCAAGATGATGTAATTGCCAGGCGTCTCAAATGCTTCCTTTGCTTCTTCCATATTAATGGAGACGTACTTTGCTTGTTTGCTATTATCCGAAACCTTTCCCGCCAGGAACACAGAAGTCGGTCCATCCGCACCACCAATGATCTGAACTGTGTGATTTTCTTTATCTGCATCTATAAAGCGCTTTCCTATCAGAACACCGGCAACTACGACTCCGATAGTCATCCCTGCAATAATTAGCTTCGTGCTTGTTTTCATATCTATTCAACTCCTGTCTCATCTTTTTGTACAGTCAACCATTTTCTTTATTAAACTGATATATCTTAACCGATCATTTAGAGCATTTATAAAATTTTATGATCTGATTATACCGTAATATAGCGCTGATTGTCTGTATGTTTCTTTCATAACTATATAGTTTCTAAATACATGTCATCAATCCTGTCAGCTCACCTTTTCATTACCATCTCATCGATCAGATCACCCGATCACAAATTTCACACTACATATATCACTAGCAATTAAGAATTGATATAATAATGTAAGTAAAGCACTGCCTTGTGAGTCAAAAGATCGTTTTATCCTGTTTTGATATACACAGGTAGATTGTTAATATATCCATGCTATCATCAGCAAAGTTTCTCATAAAAACGGATCAAAGGAAATGAAGCGAAAAAATGGAACTGTTAACTAAAAGCAAAAGAAAAGGAATGAACTGTTCTATAGATGTATTCTATGAACAGTCAGAAGGTTTTTCAAAACATCTCAACGACAAGACATGCTATAAGATCATATTGATCAACTCCGGATCATTCGTTGTAGAGGATAACGGGAAATATCTGGCGATATCAACACCAGCTGCTATCCTAATAAACGAAAAGTCGGATTTTAATATCATATCCGAAGAGAATGTCAAATGCAGGACGCTCTTTTTCAGACCGACGATAATCCGTGAAGAATTCACTATCGAAGCCATCAACGCTCACATATACGATAAATTTCTGACCGCCTCAAAAGACACTGGACCTCTCGACCGCCAAAAGGTGGAACAGCTTATAACAGGTGACATACAGTTCGAAGACTGCTTTTCAAATCAGATGATATATCAGGATGCACTTTATTTTGTTGAACTCTTCTCGACCGGCAGGGATATTGTGTACTATTCACTTACAAAGCAGGAATATGATACTGTGCTGAGACACTTTTTAAGTATTGAATACGAAATAAATGAACAGCCTGATAATTTCTGGATCCTGAGAACGCGCTTTTTCATTCAATCCATACTTTTTATGGCTACAGCAGACTTCTATAGGAATTTCAGGCAATCTGATATATACAATGATCCTCTCGTTGCAAGAGTTACCAGATACTTCTGGGAGCATATCGATGAGGATATAACACTGGACAGTATCCTAAAACTGTTTTCCATTAATAAGAATTCTTTAAATGATGCCTTTAACAAAGAAGTCAACATGTCATGCATGGCTTATCTGGAGCAATTGAGGATCAATTTAGCAAAAAGCGAGCTTCAGTATGGAAAGCATACGATCAGTGAGATAAGTGTAGGTGTCGGATACAGTGATACCAATTATTTTTCAAAAGTATTTAAAAAACATACAGGCATGACACCTTCGGAATATCTGAAACAGATGAGAGGTCTATGCTGATTTTTCTATTTTTCGTGCTCATATTTCTAACTGTAAAGGATATGGTCATATATGCTTATCTTTAGGAGGATGAAATATGAGAAAAAGATTAATTCTGATTGCTTTTACAATAATGGCTGTTTTGTTCACCGGATGTTCAAAAGAGAATGTACCGTCCGAAGGTGATGTTAAAACTGAGACTAAGACCGTAACTGTAGAAAAAGGAATGATCCCGCAGGTTATAGAAAAAAACGTAACCTATGTATACAAGGATGGAAACTGGCAGGAAACGGATTCAGCTATAACCTCCTGGAAATGGGCAGACGATTTCATTATCCAGGATACGGTATGGATAAGCAAAACAAATGATGCAGCCACACTGTATTCAGATCTTGGCCTGTCCTTTAAAGGAAGACCTGCAGTAGCATATACCCACTTTAAATGCGACCAGAGAGAAACAGGGTCATCAATAGGTGAAACCGAAGACAAAACTCCGAAGATGGATATAACTATAAGTATCAGCTGTGATATCATTTTTGAGTGTAACGGCGAAAAGTTCTATCTGGAGGGTGTGAAGGTATTAGGCGGAGAATGCTTCATGGATGGAACATGCAACATGATGGTCGATACAGGAGACGGTCATATTGGTACCATTTATGTTCCCGCCGATGTCAAGAAGGGACAGTGGAGCGATTTCAGGAATGCAATGCCATCAAGTGAAGATGCACTCATGATGGAATCTAGCACCTTTATCAAAAAGACCATATTTGATGACCAGTTATCTTTGAGAGTAACATCAACAGATTTAAACGACGGAGTATGGGACGATAAGATAACAAATACCAAATACGGTCAAGACCTATCTCCCGAACTTACGTGGGATTCGGTTGAAGGTGCAAGCAGCTACGTAGTGATAATGATAGACGGAGCATGGCTTCACATGGATGTATTCACTGACAAGACCCATCTTGATGCAGGAGCGATAAAAAGAGGTTCCAGAGGCGATCAATATGTAGGGCCATATCCTCCAAACGGTACACATACATACTCTGTCTTTGTATTTGCACTCAAAGATGAGTCCGGAAAAGTAAAGCTTTCATTTGATGCGGGCGGAAACAGCATCGATCAGATATACACTTCTTTAAATGTTGATAAGAACGGTAATTCAGGAAATGTTATAGCTGTCGGCAGACTCGACGGAAATTATACTCATAAGGATTAGCACAAACAATTACATACTCATGTTTTAAAAAGCCGCGAATTCAAGTTTATCCGAGTTTGCTGCTTTTTATTTTGTTATCCCATATATTGCCAATGATGTTATAATGTTTATATCTTTGTCCGTGGTAAGTGATGCTTAATACCAACAACGATATATACCCTGCGGTCTAAGATATTTCATTGAAAGGCAAACCTCAAGCAGTGTTTATTTCATTCTATTTTGTTTTATTTCTGGCAGTATTATGGCTGCTGTTCATACTGGTACCCGCCAAATACCGCAAGACTGTTCTGTGCATATTCAGTCTTGGCTTTTGCGGATATATATCTTTAACTGCGCTGGCTGCTCTTGCGCTCTCCACCGTTGTTACCTTTGTTGGTGCTATAGCTATTGAAAAAAACAGCGAGGACAATAAACGAGCGAAAGCCATAACTGTGTTCACAGTAGCATTATTTGCATTTGTTCTCATAGTAGTCAAGAATATCCCTTACCTCATAAAGATGTTTGGCTTTGATACTCTGTCAAAAAACAGTATCCTTACATCTATAGTCTTGCCCGTCGGATTCTCATTCTATGCATTTCAGGCGATCGGCTATTTATATGATGTTTATCAGGGTAAGGAAACTGCTGAGAAAGACATAGTCGACTTTGCTCTTTATATGGGATTTTTTGCAAAGCTTGTGAGCGGCCCAATTGAGAGAAAAGGCAGATTTGCAGATCAACTTAAAGGTCTTGCAGGTATTAATGTCATCGATAGGGATCGCATATCTTTGGCACTTACATATATGGTATGGGGATATTTCCTAAAGCTTGTTATAGCAGACAGACTGGCATTAGTCGTAAATCAGATACATGCCGCTCCTGAGTGCTTCGATATCATATGGCTTATGGGCGGAGCAGTATTTTACAGTTTCCAGGTATACACTGATTTTGCCGGATACACATGCATCGCCATTGGCTGTGCTATGCTGTTTGGAATAGAACTGACACAGAATTTCAAGAGTCCGTACTGTTCAAAGAACATAACAGAATTCTGGCGCAGATGGCATATTTCCCTGAGCTCATGGCTAAAAGATTACATTTATATTCCTCTTGGCGGCAACAGAAAAGGTGCTCTGAGAAAATACTTTAATACAATGGTCGTATTTGTTCTGTGCGGCATATGGCACGGCAACGGTCTCTCATTTTTAGTATGGGGAATACTCCATGGCCTGTTCTCGATTTTTGATTCTGTTATCGGAAAGAAGTTAAGTACAGAAGGAATTGTTAAATCATTCATCGCACGAACCGTTACATTTATCGCAGTCACGTTCGCATGGATCTTCTTCAGGGCAGATTCTTTAAGACTGGCCCTTAAATATATTAAACTCATGTTTACCAACGGGATCAATCCCAAAGGACCGATCTCATTTATCGCAGGTAACGGTGTTATAATGCTTCAGGTATATCTAAGCATCGCGATGATAATACTGGTACAGATCATCGACTGTATCTGTTATAGAAAGAAAACCGAGCTGCCTCATCTGATACAGGAAAACAGGATCTTAAAGTACGGATTTATATATGTATGTCTGATGGCAATGTTTGTTATCGGAGTCTACGGCGGAGCGTTTAAGACCGAAACCTTTATCTATATGCAGTTTTAGTCTTTTGAGGAATCTATGAACATTAAAGGAAACAAATGGATCTTAAGAATAGCAATGATCGCACTTATCTGTGTGTCATTGATAGTTATTCGAAACATATTGGAATATAAATCGCCTCACGGGATCAATCAGACCAGAGCGTTTTACGAACAGCCAAAGAACACCATCGATGTACTGGCAATAGGAAGCAGCCATGTGCATTGTGGAGTCAATACAGCAGAGCTGTGGAATAAATACGGCATCGCAGCATATGATTTCAGTGCCGCCGAACAGCCCTTCTGGATCACATATCATTACCTTAAGGAAGCATACAAATATCAGTCGCCCAAGGTTGTTGTGCTGGATGTCTTCTCGGCTGCAAGATTCAAGGAGGATTTCCATTATAAATGGCTCGAGGAAAGTGTATACGGATTAAGATTCTCAAAAAATAAACTTGATATGATAAACGTGAGTATCGAGGATGAGTATCGTTCGGATTACTTCCCTTCATATCTAACCTATCACAACCGTTATATTGACCTCAACAAGGAGGATCTTTATAACATATTTGGCAATCATAGGGAAAAGATGATCTTCAAGGGATTTACACCCGGCTTCAATGTTGTGGATCAGAGTGAAGCATTTGGCGGATGGGATGAACTTGATGATTATCATCTTACACCCAAATACGAGGAATACCTGAAAAAGATCATAGAGCTGACCAAGCAACATGGTAGCAAGCTCATGATCATTGTCGTACCGTACAATCTTGATAAGAGAGATGCTGTTACTTATGAAGAGATCGAAGGCATCGCTAAAGCCTCAGGCGTGACCTTCATAGATTTTAACAATCAGCTGGATGAAATCGGAATAGTCAAATCTACGGATTTTAATGATCATACACATCTTAACTACTACGGAAGCGTTAAGTTTACCAATCATCTTGGAGAGATCCTAAAAAATGAGACTGAAATACCCGACAGGCGAGGCAGTTCAGGATACGAATCATGGGATGAATTTTCTAAAAGAATACAAGATGAGGCAAACAGCAAATAAAGATATACATTTTTTTTAAAAGTGGTAGAATTATGCAGAGGAGCAGCCAGATACAGATAGGAATGAAGTTAGGCTGATTATGAAAAATGAAAAAAAACAGATTCATAGCAATAGTTCTATGCATGTTTCTTTTAGCAGGATGCGGCAGTAATGTCGCTACAGTTCAGGAGACTCCTTCACCTGCAGTGAATGAAGAGAATTCTCAAGCGACAGACACTGAAGAAGAAGTTGCAGAGGATACTGCGGTTCCAACCGAGACTGCAAAAGCGACTGAAGCAGTTAAAGAAGAAAAAAAGGAAGCTGAAAGCACAGATGAAGCAAAGGTTACAGATGCAACTAAAGAAGCTGAAGCCGATGCAATTGAGATCAACTGGGATGATGTTAAGACATTGGATACTCCCATTACGATGTATGCTCAAAAACAGGTAAATATCAGAAAAGGACCTGATACACAGTATGACAGACTAGGCACTCTTTCATTAAACGATGAAGTCAGTGTTATTGGTGAAAGCAAGAGTTCTCCCTGGAAAGAGATCAAATACAATGATGATGTGGCATTTGTACACGGAAATTTCCTCGGAACCGAAAAGATAGATCTTGAGGCTCTAAAAGCCGCACAGGAAGCAGCTGCAGCAACAGCCGCAGCACAGGCGCCTCAACAGCAGCAGACTCAGGCAGCACAGCCCGCACAACCTGCTCAGCCGGCACAGCCGGTAGCTTCTGCAGCAGGTACTTTGTTTATCGGTGATTCAAGGACCTGTCAGATGCAATCCGCAACAGGCGGCGGAAACTGCGGATGGATATGCGAATATGCCACAGGCTATGACTGGTTTGCCAACACTGCAATTCCTCAGGCGGATCCAATCATAGGAAAAGGAACAAAGGTTGTTATCTGCATGGGTGTAAATGATCCAGGAAGCCTTAATTCATATGCGAATAAAGTCAATGAAAAAGCTGCCGAATGGGTCAATAGAGGTGCTAAAGTCTATTATGTATCTATAAATCCCGTAGATCATCCATATGAAGATAAAACACCTAATATTGACAGTTTCAATGCGCAGATGCCAACTTTGCTTGCCAATGTCAAATGGATCGATACAGCCAGTGTGATCAAGCAAGGAGGCTTCGTTTTAGAAGACGGGATTCATTATGATGCTGCAGGAAATGTAAGTATCTACAACATGATCATAAGAAGTCTGAAATAATCGATAAGGGACGTTTCTTTAATCAGGAAACGTCCCTTTATTCATCAAATATATTCATTCGGTTGAACTACAGACTGCAGACCATTATGTATTCTTCTTCATTTTCATCTACAATCTCAAATCCCACTTTCTTATACATCCTGACCGCGTAATTTGCTTTCTGAACCGCCAGTGATGCCCTTTTATAGCCTTTCTCCTTTAACAGGTTAAGCATTTCCTGCATAAGTTTTGTCCCGATACCACGTCCACGACATTCTCTGTATAGCGATATTGCAAACGAAGGCGTTTTATCATCTATATGCCCGTAATCATTCATGATACGAGTCCAGACAGCTCCGATCACTTTGCCTTCATCTTCTGCCACCAGACAGTGATCTGCAGTACCTTTTCCAAAATCCTCATAATAGATCCTTAGTTCAGGTTTTTCAATGATATCCCTATCCGGAGCCTCTACTCCTTCAGGTATAAATATCGCCTCATATAAAAAATCCTTAAGCAGTTCTTTTTCTTTATCTCTTAAAGCTCGTATATGCATCACTTGCCCTCTGTATCTACGATAAGCTTTTCTACTTCCTGTGAAGATAGCGGGCGTCCCCAGATAAAGCCCTGAACAAAGTCGCAGCCAACGTCTTTTAGCGCCTTAAGCTGCTCAGGATCCTCTACACCTTCAGATATAACATCAAATCCCATTATGTGGCCCATCGATATGATAGCGGCTACATACTGTCTGGAAGAATCGCTCATATTCATTTCATCAATGAAGGATTTATCTATCTTTAGCAGATTGGCCGGGAATCTGTTCAGATAACTTAATGAGGAATATCCAGTGCCGAAATCATCGATAGCTATCTGAATACCCATATTTTTAAGTTCATCGATACAGTGCAGTGCCTTGTCAACAGAATCGATCATTATCGATTCCGTGATTTCTATCTCCAGCTGACTAGCAGGGATCGAGCTGTCATTAAGAAGCTGTCTTATCTCATCAACGAAATCACTCTTCATCATATGACGTACGGAAGCGTTTAGGCTAAGTGTCAGCTTCGAATCTGTCTTATTCAGCAACTCTCCGAAAAACATAGCTGCTTTTCTGGCAACGGTCGCATCTACCCTGTCAATGAGGCCGACCTTTTCGGCAACAGGAATAAACTCGCAGGGGCTTATGAAATTTCCCTCACTATCTTTCATTCGCGCGAGTGCTTCAAATCCTCTCAGACTGTGATCCATGTCATACTGAGGTTGAAGATTGAAGTATATCGTATCATTATCAAGAGCATTTCTTATGAGATTTTCAATTTCAAGTATGTGCTCATCCCTTAAGATATCAGGTGTGAATTTACATATGTGTTCGCTGCTGTTAACCCTTTTTATCTCATTCATGGCAGCATTGGCATGCGATATGAGGGCATCGGTAGAATCGGCATCATCAGGATATTTAGCATATCCAAAGCTGGCAGATACGTAGAGCTCACAGCCGTCTACCATCATGCTCTCGCTTAGAGCATCATTATAGCAGTTGACTATTTTTCTAAGTTCTTCTTCTGTCTCGTATCCGCTGATAACAAGGAAGAATTCATCTCCACCAATACATGTAAGATAGTTTTCGATCTTATCAGAAATACTATTAGGAACAGTTTTAAAGCGCCCTGTTACATCTATAAGCACCTTATTGCCGGTATCAAATCCAAGTGTATTGTTAACATGCTTGAAATCATTAAGATCTATTGAAACCGCGGCAAACTTTTCCTTCTTATCAATAAGATCAGAGATGTAATCCGTCAGGGCAAAACGGTTTGGTAGCCCCGTAAGAGCATCAGTATAGCTCATGTGCTTAAGGCGTTGTACAACCTTATATCTTGCGATATGTGAAGAAATAAAAAACGTCGTCAGTTCAAGTGTCTCTTTTATATGCTGAGTATTCTCGGTATCAAAGTTTACGGCCCAGATAAAACCGAGTAATTCAGTTCCCTGACGCAGCGGAAACAACACAACGCTGGTAACTCCCGCTTCAACAAGAGTCACATACCAGGGATTATTGATCCTGCTTATATTGTCCATTTCTTCCTGATTTCTTACAATAATACAGTCTCCCTCTTCGCCGAGCATGTCTTTCCATGAATTCGCCACTTTATAATAACCTTCAAACTGAGTTACTCTCTTAATAGTGGAATTTGGCACGAAATTGGTCGCCAGGATTGAAAACTCCTCTTCCTCATGGTTTAAGAGCAACACTGTGCATCCCTCAGCCTTGCATATCTGACGTATCTCTGCAATAACGCTTTCCATTGCTTCCTTTAGATTATTAGCTCTATGAAGCTTTATGCATGTTTTTAAGATGTCACTTGAAGTGCTTGACGTGTTGAACGTATCCAGCATCGCATCCGCGTTTTCGTTCGGTATAGCCGAATATAGGCAATAGCAGATATTACCTTCTTGGGGAACAAGCGGTGTAGCATATATATCAAACCAGATATCAACGTTATAAATGTATGCATAAGTATGTACCTCGTTTTTTTGTACTGCAGCCTTATAGCATACATCTTCAAAATTGATATTCTGATGAAAATACTCTGTGTATATCAATCCTGGATGAAATGCGATAGATTTTCCATCGCCATATGGCTTCATTCGTTTATCGAGAAGATCTGCATACTTCTTGTTTCCTGCAACAATACGTATTTCACCGTATCCGCCTTCTTCTCTTTTTTCGACCGATACTATAATTGTCGGTACATATACAGAATCAACAATGCTCTGAAAATCCACATTGACTCCTTTCCTTCATAAATATCCTTCAATAAATGCACATATAAAAGTGCAGTTAGTTCTCAACCTAAGTACACATCAAATGTATATTGACATATTATAGCATAGCTTGCGTAACACTAATGCTTATCTGATCATTATGTAGGATCATACATATCCCTTTCAATATTTCTATTGTGTTTTCTCAATGATCAGCTCGTTTGAACCGTCTTCTAACGAGTTATACTCATCATAATGAATATGGGCTCCGCTCTCTTCGTTTGCCAGAGCGATCAACTGATCCGCCAGGGAGAGCAAACCTTCTTTATTTGCTGAAATAGTTACTGTATCTCCACCATTCTTAACTGAAATAGTATATCCGTCTATCCATTTTATATTCATAATCTACCTCACCAAACACCATTCTTTATTTAATATCAAGACTTTCAAAAATGGTTTTTACGATCAACATTGAGCCCTCATTGGATGCATGTCTTCTGTCAGCAGCGAAAAGATCAACTTCAGGATATTTGTGAATGTGTTCCCACCATTTTTCTCCTACCGGGGCAAGAAGGCAATTATACTTATCCGCAAGATATCTGTATCTGTCTTTCATTTCCTTCTGCGAAGCTTCATCCTCTTCCATGGCCCATGTCATAAACAGACATGCTTTAGATTTTGTCTGTCTTATCCACTCCATTATCTTTCCCATTGCCTCATCCATAACAGACAATTCTCCCATGGGATGTGCTACATGCTGGAGAATGATGTAATCATATTCTCCATAAAGGATATTGAACCTTGTCTGCTCATTATCAGCATGATAATCCAGTCCCATGCCGCCTTTTGTAAGCATCGTAACATGCATATCTATGCCGTTCTTTTTACATATATCCCTAAACATTTCCGGCATATCGTTATAATATGTGTGACTGTTACCGATAAATAAAGTTTTCATTCCAATCCCTCTTTATATGAATTGCTACATGTCTAAAGCAAGAACATCCTATATAGGAAAACGGCTATCATAATCGTTATGATAGTCGTTTTCTTGCAATTAACTTATTCTAATGACTTGATTCAGCAAGTCCCCACTGATCAACCGTCTCACTATAATCAGTAAGGCCCATGTAGTAAGCAGTTATATCCGTAATAGTAGCATTTTCATTTCCATCATCAGCCATGATGTCGTTTGTACCGGATTGAGCCAGGTAATCAACAAGTTCCTGCGTAATCCCTCTTTGCCCTGGAGCATAGAGATCCGGAGCACCCAATGTGTGGATCCATTCATGAGCGATAGTTACATACCATAAAGTATTCTCTCTCATTAACAGAATGATGTATTCATATGGAGGTTCTTCCCTGCCTTCCATATAGTAGTAGTAATCCTTCTGAGATTCCTCAATACCTGTACCCACACAGAATGTACATGACATGCATGTTGAATTTGGATCAGTTTTTACTGCAAATATATATGTAATGCCGTCTGCATTCAGTGATTTCATTATCGCTTCACTGTCAATTGTATTTGCAATTATCTCGTCTGCTTCAAACACACCCTCGCCATGGTTATTTATAGTATTTCCAAGATTTGTTTTAAATGAAGCTTCATACAGGAGTTCTTCATGTTCTTCCCAGTCCCAGATATAATTAATATCTTTTCCGTACTCTTTGATATGCTTTTCCAGCCATGACATGGCATTGCCCAATTCTTCATGATATGCGGAAAGGATCTGGTTTCCGTTTCCTGATTCAAAATCCCATGATGAAGTAGCATCATTAGCAATTATAGTAACTACTGCTATAGTCCCGGATGCCTCCTTTACGGTTCCCTGAGGATAATTGTATATCGTAAAGTCTCCTGACGATGATGACGACGAACTGTCGCTATAAGACTCTGTATCATCGTATTCCGCATAAGAATCGCTTTCTTCGGGATATTCATATTCCTGAGATGAGCTGTAGTCATCTGAATATTCATAATCCTCATCAAGACATCCACCCAATAAAGTGATGCATGCTATAAGGAAAACTAATAAAACTGTTGCTCTTATTCTAGTTTTCATCTTCATTCTCCATCACAAAAAAACTAAGTATTAGTATATGAATTTACTATTCATGTATACATTATATTTGGATATTAACTTCTATGTCACATTTTTTGTATGAATCGAAGTATTTTATGGTAAATAATTATTTAGATTAGCAACTAGATCTCCAGCACTTTGTCCACTATACAAGATACGACCGCTAGGATTTTTGAAGACAAAGTCATCATTGTTTTGATGATCTATAGTAACAGAATAGCCTCGCTCATCCGTAACTACAACATCTGCATTAACGCCAGAACTTCCACCCCAATCAATATCTTTAAGTGAATTAATTGTATAATCACCATATAGCTGTGTTCCCGTAATACTAATCGGTATAGTCATATTAACTGGTCCCTGCACGCTAGAATCGAAAGCAATTGAAGGAGTATTATTCACCGAAGAAGGCCTAGCTACAGAATAGTTTATTCCTGATATATATATTCTCTGAGAATTAGGATCAGCATATGCGCTTGTTCCTACAGATGTCGTATTATTACTTTGAGTTTCTGATGAAGAATCCTCTTCAGGCTCTTCTTCCTCAACTTCATTTGACGCAGCTAATTCCTTGGTAAATGCGATCCACTCATTGAGTTTTTCCTGTTCAGCTTTTTCAGAAGGAGCTCTGTCCTCATTTCTTCCGAATATCAGGTAATGAGCAAGTAGATCTTCATCATCACTGCCAAACTTCTCAACTACATCAGGATTGGCATTTGCATAGTAATCAGGATCGAAGAGCGTTCCGTCCTTCAGATTGATCGTTCCGTCATCATTTCTTGATGCTATTGCTGCTTCCGCAAGTTTTTGAAGAAGAGTTCTGTTATCCTCTTCCTCTTCTGTATCATCTTCATCAGTTTCTTCTTCAGTTGTATCTTCTTCTACTTCTTCCTTTTTCTCAGGTTCTTCTTTCTTTACTTCTTCTTTCTTTGTATCTTTTACTTCTTCTTTTGTTTCAGTCTCCTCATCACTCTCTATAAGATTTCCGCCCTCAAGCAAAGCTATGAGTCTTTCCATTCCATCCTCGGGAAGACTTCCGTAAGCTAATTCCAGGGCATCTTCATCGCCTGTATTTTCTATATCATTTGAATCAAGAAGGCCGCTTGATACAAATTCAGAGAATTCGCTGTTACCTCTGATAAGAGCGCTCTGTCCGGGTGTAAACAGTTTTTCAACTCCGTTGTATGAACCGTCAGTAGTCTTAAGACGTACCAGTACTTCTCCTGTTGTTATTTCGGTAAGGGTATATATAAGACCGTCAGATGCCTTATAAACAGTAACTCTGAAGCTTGTTCCTCTTACTGACATAGTAGAGTTTGGAGTATCAACCTCATAAGTCTCACCGGCTTCAAGCTTGCTCTGAAGTTCATTCAGTTCAGAACCGGCATCAAGATATATCTTTATGCGTGAATCTTCAGATTTGTCACTTGCTTCGAGTTTGAAGTGTGTATTTGCATCAGCATAAACGAACTTGTCGTTATCCATACACATGACAAGCTCAGATGCATCCATAACAGTAACATCATCACCGCTGTAGAGATGTTCACCCTTATATGCCTGCCCGTTATTCATCTCACCGACTACGTTGACCGTACCTGCTACCTGTTCAACTGCTATGCTTCGATAGCCGCCTCCCTGTAAGAGAACAGCTACACCAATCCCTACCGCAACGACTGTACCTCCAGCGCCGGCTAGGATCTTACCCTTGGTTGTCTTAAGTAAAGCTCCAACATTCATATTAATATACCTTCCTGTAGTTCCCTGTAGTGTTTTAACGCACTATTATATTGTATCACATTTATTGTTATTTATGGTATTTTTGCACGAAATGCTCAAATTCGAGCACGAAATGCAGAAATCAACTGTTATGTAAACCAATTTATAGATTTTCACTTCTTTTGTAAAGCGAATTTCCCGTTCCTGATCTGTGAGATATAACCATCTTTATTCATACAAAAAAGCTCCGGTCATCTTATTGATGGCCGGAAGCTTATATTTTTCATATATATCTCAGTTCAAATTCTGCTTCACCTGAATCATTGATCTTCATCAAAACATATGAAGGCTGTCTTCCCTCCTGTCTGGGATAGGTAAGACTGCCGGGATTGATCGCGATTATATCCCCGTCACGTTCTATTACTGGTCTGTGAGTATGACCATACATCACTATATCTATACCGCGGCTTCGTGCCTCGTCCTTTAGTATCTCGTTTCCCATCGATACATAGTAATGATGTCCGTGAGTGACCCATATCTTATATTTTCCGATGCTGAATTCCTCTTCGCTTTTGATATCTGAGAAAAAGTCGTTGTTTCCCGCAACCATCTTTACAGGACATCTGGCTGCTTCATTGATGATGTACTCGCTGCCCTCTATATCACCGCAGTGAATCACCATATCAAGCGGAGCAAGCTGCTTGCACAGTTCAACATACAGATCATTCTTTCTGTGAGTATCACTCACGATCAAAATCTTCATACTCATATTCCCTATCCCCGTATGCAGTATAATTAGGATTCATGTTTTATCAGAATCTCTTTTATTCCCTCTAAAGCCTTTCCTCTGTGACTAATCCTGTTCTTCTCATCAGGATCAAGTTCGGCTGAATATACTCCTCTTTCGGGAAGATAGAATATCGGATCGTATCCGAATCCGTTGGGTCCTTTTTCCTCGTAACCAATCCTTCCCTCGTACGTTGCTTCGTAGCTGTCTTCGCTTCCGTCAGGAAAGACTACAGCCATGGCACAGACAAATCTTGCTGTTCTCTTTTCATCTTCAACGCCTTCAAGACGCTCTATTATCTTTGCATTCTTTATCTTGTAAGGAGTATCCTCACCCAGGTATCTTGCGGAATATATTCCGGGTTCTCCGCCAAGTGCATCAACAACAAGTCCCGAATCATCTGCGACTACCGCAGCATTTAAACCTTTTTCCTTTACCAGTTTTGCAACTGCTCTTGCCTTTATAAAGGCATTTTCCATAAATGTGCTTCCGTCCTCCTCGACATCTGTATAAACATCCGCTTCCTTCATGGATAGAACTTCAGCGTCAGTATCTGACATGATGGCGCGTATCTCGCGCATCTTGCCCATATTTCCTGTAGCAAATATGACTTTCATTATGACTTACCCTTTCTGTCTGATATCCTGTCTGGGAGGCTTAGGCCCCATAAACTGATAAAAGTATGTCTTCATCATACCATTATATATCTTCCTGTTCTTATCAGCCTTTCTCCCTATATATTTCTCTGCCTCTTCATAGGCCGTTATCATATATAACGACCAGCTGTCGAGGTTTTTAAACCTTTCCCCGATAACGGTATAAAGCCCTGCCATATCATCCTTTTCCATGATACGCTCTCCGTACGGAGGATTGGTAATGATAAATCCGTATTTCTTAGGATGCGAAAGATCTGCAACATCTCTTCTCTGGAAGTGTATCAGATCCTCAACACCGGCAAGTCTCGCATTCTGTCTTGCGATCGATACCATCTCATCATCTATGTCATATCCCTGGATATCACAGACTACACCCTTATCTACTTCATCGGCTGCTTCTTCGAATGCATCCTTCCAGGTATTAGCCGATATCAGATTATTCCATTTTTCTGCCGTGAAGTGTCTGTTCATTCCCGGAGCGATATTAGCTGCCATTAGAGCTGCTTCGATCGCGAATGTTCCTGATCCGCAGAAGGGATCAACAAGGATCCTGTCCTTGTTCCACGGAGTGAGCATTATAAGAGCCGCAGCGAGATTTTCCGCCAGCGGAGCCTTCGCTGTAAGCTTTCTGTATCCCCTCTTATGTAAAGAATCTCCCGTGGTATCAAGTCCGATGGTAACAGTATCCTTCATAATGAATACTCTTAGCGGATATGCTTCTCCATCCTCTGGAAACTGGGTCATGTTATAGCATTGACTCAAGTGGTCGACGATGGCTTTTTTCATTATGGACTGTATATCAGATGGGCTGAACAGCGCACTTTTGACACTTGCAGCCTTGGCCACCCAGAACTTTGCATCCTTTGGCAGATACTCTTCCCATTCTACTGCTTTTGTGCCCTGGTAAAGCTCTTCAAAAGTCTCTGCATGAAACTGAGCGACCTTTATAAGTATCCTCTCAGCTGTCCTCAGGCCGATATTCGCCCGACAGACTGCCTCTTCATCACCTATAAACGTCACTCTTCCGTCTTCTACATGACTGACATCATAACCGAGATCTATTATCTCTTTTTTCAGTACAGATTCCAGTCCGAAATGGCATGGTGCCATTAGCTCTATTCTTTGCATGTTTCCGAATATGCCTTTCTTACAGCCTTTGCCAGCTGATCTGCACAACTCGTTCCCTTGAATCCGCACTGATTGCCAAGCAGTTTGCTCTCAATCTGATCTACGCTGAATCCGTCAACAAGCTTGCTCACCGCTTTAAGGTTTCCGTTGCAGCCTCCTGTAAAGCTGACATTTGTTATGACATCTCCGTCAATATCAAAATCGATCTTGGAAGCACATACTCCCGAAGTATTATATGTATATCTCATTTACTAAACCTCCAGTTCTACAAATCCCGCACCGTTATCGTTAGCGCTGCATTTATTTAATCCATTAAGGCTTACCGTTACCTTAGCCTTATTGGCATCGATAATTCGTATTCCTTCGTCATTTACTACTGTCCAGGCCCTTGCAGGTATATCTATGTCAAACTGCTTTGTCTCACCGGCTTTGATATGTACCCTCTTATATGCCGCAAGCTTTCCGTTTTCCGTTTCATACTTGCTGTCATTTTTAACATATATCTGTATTACTTCATCTGTATCAACATCCGATGTATTTGTCAGTCCAACAGAGATCACAGATGATACAGTTTCCAACTGCCTGTATGTTTCGATAGCGTCAGCTTTGTTTAATGCTGTAGCTATCTGTGAAGTCAAGCTCGCATAATCTTTTGAAAGTAAAGCCTTAACTATCTTTACATCAGCGTAGGTCAGGCCGTATCCGAAAGGATACAGAGGCTCGCCCTCAAAGTATCTGTATGTTCTGCCCTTCATAGAATAATCTTCAAATGAAGGCATCTTTTCTAAATCGCTGTTATGATAGAAAGTAAGCGGAAGCTTTCCTGAAGGAGATACTTCTCCAAACAGTATATCAGCTACGGTCTTGCCGCCCTGTGCACCGGGATACCAGCACTGAAGTATTGCATCCGCCTTTTCTTTTGCCACGCTCATATCGATAGAGCTTCCTGCCATCATACATACGATCACAGGCTTGCCTGTCTTTAATACGGCATCAAGCAGTCTTACCTGACATGGAGGAAGCATCAGATCATTCTTATCACCTGATGCGTATGAGTTACCTGTATCTCCCTCTTCACCCTCAAGAGTCTCATCAAGTCCCAGACACAGAACAACTACATCAGAATTCTTTGCTACTATTACAGCTTCAGCCAGTCTGTCATCTTCCTTTGCAAGGAATTCCTCCTTATCAAGGAACAGATGAGAACCCAAAGAATACAGTACTCTGACATCGGCTCCAACATAGTCCTGGATCCCTTCAAGGACTGTCGTATATCTTGAAGCTGTACCATGGTAATTGCCCATAAGTGCCTTTCTTGAATCGGCATTGGGTCCTATCACACCTATGGTAGCCAGTTTAGACTTATCAAGCGGCAATATATTTCCTTCGTTTTTAAGAAGAACAATTGTCTCTTCAGCTGCTTTTCTTGCTATTTTTAAATGTTCACTGCATTCCACAGTTTTATAATCTATCTTGTTAAACTCGTTATCTTCAAATTCACCAAGAAAGTATCTAGTTGTAAACAGATTTATAGCTGCCTTTCTGATATCCTCCTTGTCGATCAGTCCCTGATCGTAAGCAGAAAGGATCGATCTGTATGTGCATCCGCAGTTAAGATCACAGCCTTTCTTAAGTGCAAGTGCAGCGCTTTCTTCAGGTGTTGATGTCACCTTGTGATTCTCATGGAAATCTCTTACTGCCCAGCAGTCGGAAACAAAGTGCCCCTCAAACTTCCACATGCCTCTTAAAACATCTTCCATAAGATATGTATTGGCACAGCAGGGCTCACCGTTTGTTCTGTTATATGCACCCATGACCGACTCAACATCTCCCTCGATCACGAGTGTTTCAAATGCAGGAAGGTATGTTTCCCACATATCCTTCTTGTCAGCTGTGGCATCGAATGAATGTCTGATAGCTTCAGGACCTGAATGCACTGCGAAGTGCTTTGCACAGGCTCCGATCTTTCTGTGATCTGAATCTCCCTGCAGGCCTTTTACAAAAGCAACACCGAGTCTGCTGGTAAGATACGGATCCTCTCCGAGTGTCTCATGACCTCTTCCCCATCTGGGATCTCTGAATATATTTACATTAGGTGACCACAGTGTAAGTCCTTTGTATATATCCCTGTCACCTTCAGATGTATAGGCATTGTATTTTGCTCTGGCTTCAGTGGAGATCACTTCTGCTTCTTTCTCAATCAGATCATCATCCCACGATGCAGCCATACCTATTGCCTGCGGAAATACAGTAGCACTTCCTGCTCTTGCTACACCGTGAAGTCCTTCACTCCACCAGTTATACTCATTGACTCCGAGTCGCTCGATTGCCGGCGCATCATATCTTAACTGCTCAGCCATCTCTTCAAGCGTCATCTTGTCGACAAGCTGTGTTGCCAGATCTCTTGCCTGTTTTCTATCCATTTAATATCTCCTTTGTTATGCTACTGATATTGCTTTTTGTTTTACAGATATTGCTACTTGGTCAAATATGAAATATAATCCTTATATGGATACAATATTACATGTTTTAAAATTTCAGGATTTTATTCAGCCCACCTCAGTACCTTACACCAGAGTTCTTGAAGGTCCGGAGGAGATCATACAATACCCTCCCGGCTCACATGTTCGCATCTGGTATAATACTGAGCCCAGCGCATATGACAATCATTTCCATAATTGTGCAGAACTGATATATATGTATGAAAACGAATGCACTGTTACTGTACCAAACGGGGTTTATACACTGAATTCCGGAGACATGATACTGATCCCGCCATATATGATGCATCAGATTTCATATACCAAACCCGGAAAACAGTTCGTGATCCTGATCGATGTGGAGCCTCTCTTTAACTTCGGTATTTATACCTCGCCAAATTCGACTATCAATGATATTTTACTATGTAATAAAGAGAATTGTCCACACATATATATTGATGTTTGCAACAATATAACCGACATGATCAATTCATATTTTTCAAATTCTGTTCTATGGGAAATTGAAACATATTCTCACTTTATGAAGTTTCTGACTCTGATAGGAAGAAACACGGCAGCACATGAAACCGACAGCGGAATGGTTCGTATGGCAAACTCCAAAGAACACTATGACAAGTTCTTTGAACTTCTCCAGTATATAGAAAGAAGCTACGGTGAACCTCTTACGTTGGATGATATGGCAAGTCACGTCGGATTTTCAAAATTCCATTTCATCAGGCTGTTTAAGGAATACACCGGTACTACATTCTATGACTATCTGACAAACAAACGTATCCAGCATGCCAAGCAGCTGCTGGCATCAAATATGGGTATAACGGATGTTGCATTCTCATGCGGATTTAACAACCAGACATCTTTTTGTCGAGCCTTTAAAAAAGTCTGCGGATGTCCGCCGACAGAATTCAGACAGAACCTTAAAAGAAAGCAATAAAAAACGTCTTCCGTTTGGAAGACGTTTTTTATGTAATGGTTTATTAACCCTTTACTGATCCTAATGCAACACCGGCAACGATGTACTTAGCAAGGAACAGATATACGATGATAAGAGGAAGTACTGTAAGAGTAAGTCCCATATAAACTGCACCGTACTCTGTCTTGTAGATATCACCCTTTAAGAGTGATACCATGATAGGCATCGTGTACTTCTCCTGCTTTGTAAGGAGTACCATGGGTGTGAACAGGTTGTTCCATGAGCTAACAAATGAGAAGATAGCCTGAGTAGCTATAGCGGGCTTCATGATAGGAAGAGCTATAATGTTGAATGTATAGAACTCTTTAGCACCGTCGATTCTCGCTGCCTGAACGATTTCAAGCGGAAGCGAAGGAATCATGTACTGTCTCATGAAGAATACCATTGAAGGTGCTGCTATAGACGGAAGGATAAGCATGAGCAGACTGTTTGTCAGACCAAGCTTATAAGCCATCTGATAGAAACCGATCATGGTAACCTGTGCAGGTATCATCATAACTGCCATAACGAAACTAAAGAATGCATTCTTTAATTTCCAGTCATAAACTACAACTGCATAAGCAGTAAGTGTTGAGAAATAAGTAGCACACAGTGTTGCGAATGTAGATACGATAAGTGAGTTCTTAAAACCAACCATAGGATTGAAACTCTTACCTGTCAGTATCTTGAAGTTGTTCATCATGTATGTTGACGGGATGAACGCTACAGCGTGCTGCTGAATCTGTGTTGTGCTTCTTGTTGCGTTAACTATCATGATCCAGAAAGGAAGGATACTAAGCACTGTAAGAATAACACACACTATGTAGATAAATACTTTAATAATTTTGGTTTCTTTATTGTCTAGCATGTATTACATCCCCTTTCCGTTCAATAATTCCTGAGCCTTGATCTCGGCCAGACGAAGCTTATCCTGCTGTTTCTTCATCTTCTTAAGAGCAGCCTCATCCTTATCTCTCATGATGTAGAACAGGATTGCTGAAAGGATAACGATGATAAGGAACATGATCATACTTGCGGCACCGGCCTTGTTATACAGATAACTTCCGGCAAATGCCTGGTCATATATGAATACGCTGGTTGTCTTGGTAGCGTTATCAGGACCTGAGTTTGTAACCAATAACTTAGGTATATCGAACATATTCAGACCACCGATAAGTGATGTAACAAGAATGAACAGCATGATCGTCTTGATATTCGGTAAAGTGATCTGGAAGAATGTCTGTGTACGGCTCGCACCGTCAACCTCTGCTGATTCAAAGATCTCAGGGCTGATACCGTTAACACCGGCAATAATATTAACTGTTGTATAACCATACCACATCCATGTCTGGATGAAGATTACTACGCCTTGAGCAACATTCTTACTTAAGAAGAAGTGAACAGGCTCATCTATAAATCCAAATCTTGAAAGAAGGTCATTCATGGGACCCATCGGATATCCGAAGAGTGCACCGAACAGGATAGCAACTGTAGCAGCTGTTATGATGTTGGGAAGGTAGAAGATTACCTTGAATATGCCTTCGCCCTGTACTTTGGATCTCTTATCCGTAAACCACGATGTGAGCAACAAAGCCAGTAAAATCTGTGGGATAAAGTTTAATACCCACATCTTTACGGTATTTTTCATAGATTGCTGGAACGTTCCGTTAGTGATAACGTCCTTGAAATTCTTAAAGATATTCTCTTTAAGCAGTCCCATTCCGGGAGTAGATATAGTATTTCCTAATCCTTTAAGTCCTGTAAAACCGATAAATGCGGTATAGAAAATCGGATAAAGCATGAAAAACAGGAATGCGATAGTAAAAGGAATAACGAAGATATATCCGAATTTTGAATATTTAGCATTAATGTTGTTCTTATTCTTCATAATTACTAATCCCCGTAAGATGATAGATAATAGAATTTGAGGCGGACGGGATAACCATCCGCCTCAAAAGGATTATTTTGATGTAGTATTATTCTACTGTAACATCAAGGTTGTCAGCAACATTCTGCTTGAAATCTGCGATAGCAGCTTCTCTTGTCTTGTTGCCAGCTGTGTACTCACGTACCTGCTCTCTCCAGTAACCGTTGATTGTCTCATCGTACTGTGTAAGGTTCTTACCATTTGCATAAGCATTAGCAGGAACGAATACTTCGAACATATCCTGTCCGCCGAGGAAATCAAGAGTACCATTTGACATGCTCATAACTGTACCAGAACCTACGCAGTCCTTTGTACCGCCTTCGCCGTTAAATGTGCCGTTAGCCCACATATACTGAAGACCTGACTCTGTGCAATCAAGTGTGATCCAATCGATGATCTGCTTAACTGCGTCTGTCTTTGTTGTAGCCTTGTTAGCAAGTACCCATGTACCACCCCAGAAGAAACCGATCGGAGGAGGACAGCAAGCCCAGTCACCATATGTGCCTTCGCCTACCTTCTCACCACCACAGTTAGGAGCGAGTGTGTAGTTGATCAACCATGCAGGACCGAAGAAACCAAGGATACCCTGAGCGCCTTCACCCTTCATGTCTGCGAACCAAGCATCAGACCAGTCCTGAGTATCATTGTGATACTTGTTGTCTTTAAGCTGCTTAGAAAGATCAAGGAAAGCTTCTCTCTTAGGATCGATTGTAAGCTTACCATCAACGATCCAACCCTTATCAGAGCTGTTCTCAACTGCGTGCCAGATATCACCATCACCTGAAACGATACCATAGCCCTTAGCCTTTAACTCAGCTGCTGCGCTGAAGAATGTATCCCATGAGTTTGTGCCAGCACCGATCTTCTCAGCAACTGTCTTAGGATCATCTGTTCCCCAAACGTCTTTAGCGATAGAACGACGGTAGATGAATACACCACCTGTTGCCTGATAGCCAAGTCCTACGAGCTTGCCATCAGAAGGTCTTGTACCTATATCTACTGTATACTGAGCGATGTCTGCTGCCTTAAGTTCTGCTGCTACGTCGATACCAAGATCTTCGTAAGGCATAGCGAACTGAGAAGCATCACCCTGTGTGTACTTAAGAACGAATGCTGACTCTGCTGCGTAGATATCAGGAGCGTCTGCACCGCCTGCTGCAAGTGCCTGGTCAAGAGCGGGCTGGTAAGCACCGTCTGTTGTAGCGATGATTGTAGATGTGAAGTTGAATCCACAATCCGGATGTGTGTCGATGTACTTCTGAACCATGTTAGGAACTTCATCTGTGAAAGCCCAAACATTGAGTGTTACATCACCAGCGGGAGCATCTGCAGGTGTATCTGCTGTTGTGTCTGCAGGTGTATCTGCTGTTGTGTCCGCAGGCTGATCTGCGGGTGTGTCTGTTGCAGGCTGAGTTGTGTCGCCACATCCAGCGAGCATTCCTGTCATCATGCATACGCATAATGCAGAAGCAACTAACTTCTTCATTTTTTTTCCTCCTATTAATAATGATTATGAAGTTGCGTCAACTCGCATAATGCAAGCTGACAACTATAATTATATTGTATTTATATTAATTTGCTTTACAAATATTGCTTTTGACTATACAGAAATTGCGACTGTTGCAAAAATGTTTAAGATTTTCTTAATTCGTTGTGCAATTTGTATAAATGAAGAAGCGGCATTTTAATTAAAATGCCGCTTCGCTGGTCTTACTTTTTAAAAACTGCCTCTCTTTTGCTTCTTAAGCGAAAGGATTCTCTGTCGGATAAGGCAAAGATGCAGGCTGGTTGTAGTTGATATCCTCGATCGGAACTCCGATGTACTTGAATACTTCGTAGAGTGCCTTTCCATGATGTCCGAATGTAACTGCACCATGGTGAGGATAATTCTTCTCAATGAGAACGTGACGGTAGAAACGTCCCATCTCCTTGATAGCGAATACACCGATACCGCCGAATGATCTTGTTGCTACAGGAAGTACTTCGCCTTCTGCAAGGTAAGCTCTGATCTTAGCATCAGCTGTAGACTGAAGTCTGAAGAATGTGATATCACCAGGAGCGATGTCACCTTCAAGAGTTCCGTTTGTTACTTCGATAGGAAGAGCTCTTGCCATGATCATCTGATACTTCATCTCATGGAATGCAAGCTTCTTAGAGCATGTGTTACCGCAGTGGAAGCCCATGAATGTATCTGTGTGCTTGTAATCGAATTTGCCTTCGATTGATTCCTTGTACATATCCTTCGGAACTGAGTTGTTGATATCAAGAAGTGTAACAACATCTTCTGATACGCATGTTCCGATGAACTCGCTTAAGCAGCCGTAGATATCAACTTCACAAGAAACCGGGATTCCGCGTCCGGTGAGGCGGCTGTTTACGTAGCAGGGAACGAATCCGAACTGTGTCTGGAATGCAGGCCAGCACTTTCCAGCTATAGCAACATACTCTCTGTAGCCCTTGTGCTCCTCGATCCAGTCAAGAAGTGTAAGCTCATACTGAGCAAGCTTTGCAAGTACTTCGGGCTTCTTGTTTCCTGCACCGAGTTCTTCTTCCATATCCTTAACAACTTCAGGGATACGTGCATCGCCTTCATGCTTGTTGAATGCTTCGAAAAGATCAAGCTCAGAGTTCTCTTCGATCTCAACACCGAGATTGTAAAGCTGCTTGATAGGAGCGTTGCAAGCAAGGAAGTTAAGAGGTCTGGGACCGAATGATATGATCTTTAAGTTGCTGAGTCCAACGAGTGCTCTTGCAACAGGGATGAAATCATTGATCATCTTAGCGCAATCCTCAGCATCGCCAACAGGATACTCAGGGATATATGCGCCAACGTTACGAAGCTTTAAGTTGTAGCTTGCATTGAGCATACCGCAGTAAGCATCGCCTCTGCCGCCACAAAGATCGTTCTGTGTCTCTTCTGCTGCTGCACAGAACATCTTGGGTCCGTCAAAGTGCTTAGCAAGAAGTGTCTCTGAGATCTCAGGACCAAAGTTGCCAAGATATACACAAAGAGCGTTACAGCCAGCCTTCTTGATATCTTCAAGAGCCTGTACCATATGGATCTCGCTTTCAACGATACATACAGGGCACTCATAGATATCAGCTGCATCGTATTTAGCCTTGTAAGCATCAACGAGAGCCTTACGTCTGTTTACAGACAGTGACTCAGGGAAGCAGTCACGGCTAACCGCAACGATACCTAATTTAATCTTTGGAATGTTTTTCATGTGTGAATTCCTCCTATAATGTAATTTCTTTATTCAATGGTATGAGCCATTTATTTTTTGCTGTTAAGAGATCATCTTCTCCGCCTTCATGCTTGTTATCAAGGTCGAAGTTTGTGAATCTCGGGAGTACGATACCTACCTTGAAGCCTGCACCGTCTACTCCGCATGGTGCATAGTGAAGAGTTGTTGCATAAACCTCAACGGCTGTTCCTGCCGGAACAAAGAAAGCCTCGAGCTTGTCAGCGTCAACCTTTCTTCCCCCTTCGATGAGTTCCTGCTGGCTTCCGATGATAAGGATCGCGTCGGTTGCCGCTACATTGATCTCAGAATCTCTGTGGTATTCTGCAAGGCTCATAGAACTGTTATGTCCGTTGCAGTATCCGATCTGAATGGGCATCTCACCGTAGGTCTTAACCTTTAATTCCTCGAATACGCTTGTTGCTTCCAAAACCTCAACACTGGGTTCGTATGCAACATCATCGGGGAGAGGTGTGCTTTCATTGATCGCTGCCACAAGAGGAGCAAAATCAACATTTGTTACGATCTTTCCGTATTTTGAGAAAGCCGCATCGTTTACATTTTGAATCTTCATGCTGTCCTCCTTGTTAAAAATATTATGCATTGAATACAGGCTTAAGTGCCGGATATATTCTCTTGAATTCCTGATATCTTGCTTCGTATTTAGCTACAAGCTCGGGATCGGGCTCAACAGTATCTACTATTTTAACTATAGCATCAGCTGCTGCCTGAACAGTTGCATACTCACCGTTTGCAACTGCTGCGAGCATTGCACCTCCGAGTGCGGGACCTTCCTCGCTCTCGATGACATCTATCTTTATATTAAGAACATTTGCAACTATCTTCTTCCACAGAGGGCTCTTTGCTCCGCCGCCGCAGATCTTGCTTCTCTTGATATCAACGCCAAGGCTTCTTGCTACCTCGAATGAATCTCTTAATGCGAAAGCAACACCTTCAAGAACTGCCTGAGTCATGTCTGCTCTTGTTGTGTCCATTGTGATTCCGGTAAATGTAGCTCTTGCCATGGGATCGTTTATAGGAGAACGCTCACCCATAAGATAAGGAAGGAAGAATACATGATTCTCGCCAAGCTTCTCTATGCTCTTCTGCTCTGCTGCATAATCCTTTGTTCCTATGATCTCATCCATCCACCATTTGTTGCAGCTTGCTGCGCTGAGCATGCATCCCATGAGATGATATGTTCCGTCAGCATGTGCAAATGAATGAAGCGCATTGTTGCTGTCAACACCGAAGTTCTTTGAAGATATGAAGATCGTTCCGCTTGTTCCGAGCGAGATGTTGCAGGCACCGTCACCTACTGTTCCGGTTCCTACTGCAGCTGCGGCATTGTCGCCTGCGCCGGCAACGATCTTGCAGTTTTCGCTGATGCCGAGCTTCTTTGCTACTTCGGGAAGTATGGTTCCTACTGTCTCGTAGCTTTCATAGATCTTAGCGAGCTGTTCTTCTTTAACAGAGCATATCTCGCACATCTCCTTAGACCATGTCCTGTTCTTTACATCAAATAAGAGCATTCCTGATGCATCGGAAACATCCGTGCAGTGTACGCCACTTAATCTGTATGCGATGTAATCTTTGGGAAGCATGATCTTTGCTATCTTTGCAAAGTTCTCAGGCTCGTTCTCCTTAACCCAGAGGATCTTCGGAGCGGTAAATCCTGCAAAAGCGATATTTGCGGTATATTCAGAGAGTTTGTCTTTTCCGATCGTGTTGTTAAGATAATCGCATTCCTTGGTAGTACGTCCGTCATTCCAGAGTATTGCGGGACGGATAACATTGTCATCCTTATCGAGGATAACGAGTCCGTGCATCTGTCCGCCGAAGCTGATGCCTGCTACTTCGTTTCCGTCAACATCTGCTATGAGTTCCTTGATGCCTGCCATTACCTGTTCATCCCAGTCTTCGGGATTCTGCTCAGACCAGCCGGGCTTGGGGAAGCTTAACGGATACTCCTTTGATACGATATTCTTAATCGCTCCCTTTCCATCCATGAGAAGCAATTTTACAGCCGATGTTCCAAGATCTACACCAATATAATACATATTGTCCTCCTTAAAAGCGGTGTTAAAAAATCGTTGCGCGCACTGGTGTGCGTGCACCTTTTAATAATAAATCCTAGCGTTTGAAGTTGCAAGTATCCTTATGATTAATGATTCCGATTTGTCGATTTTTACAAATATCAGAATTTAGTCTTGTGCACTTATCACATGGTCAGACGTATTGCCAATTTGAAAAAGATTATTGTATGATAGATGTTGCGAAATTACCGATGATATCGGGCACGAAATCACAGGAGACAAAAACATGCCTACAATCAAAGAAATTGCCGCTCTGGCAGGTGTATCCAGAGGTACGGTAGACAGAGTCCTCAACAAGAGAGGCGGAGTTCACCCCGACACCAAAGCAAGAATACTGGAGATTGCAAAAGCACTGGACTACCGTCCAAACAAAGCCGGTATAGTCCTTTCAGCCCAGCGAAAGAATCTCAAGCTCGGTGTTGTCATGTTCGGAACAAACAATCCGTTTTTTGACGATGTAAAAGCAGGCTTAAAACAGATCGAGGATGAGCTCAGCTGCTACAACTGCACCATATACATAAAGGCTACACCAAGTTTCAGAGAACAGGATCAGATAGATGCGATCGACGAACTGGTCGAAAAGGGAATCCATGCACTCGCGATCGCTCCCCAGAATCAGGAAGGTGTTGTAAAGAAAGTCGATGAACTGGCAGCAAAAGGCATACCTACCATCACATTCAACTCGGATCTTCCTTCAAGCAAGAGAATAGCCTATGTCGGCAGCAATTACAGAAAGAGCGGCCAGACAGTTGCAGGTCTCATGAAACTCTTTAACCAGGGCAGTCAATTGAATATCGGTATCATAGGAGGCGCAAAGAGCGTTCTATGTCATACAGAGAGAATCGAGGGCTTTAAGGATATCGCTTCAACCCAGGCCGCAAAGAAGATTTTAAATATCGTGGATGTTGTTTGGAATAATGATGATGACGTGACCTGTTACCAGGTAGTCGATGAAATGCTTAAGGCTCATCCCGAGATAAACGCGCTGTACTTTACGGCAGGTGCTATCTCAGGCGGCTGCAGAGCAGTCATGGAGCAGGGACGCAACAAAGGCATGTTGATAATTACCCATGACAGCGTACCCACTACCGTGGAACTTGTAAAGAAGGGCATCATTCAGGCTACTGTATGTCAGCAGCCCTACATCCAGGGCGTAAAGCCCCTTCAGATGCTCTTTGATTATCTCACGACCGGTGAAGTTGTCGAAGAGATCAACTACACCGATATCGAGATCTTCATAAAGGAAAATATCTGAACTACGACATGACCCTGTCGTAGTCATATCCTCTGTCAGCTTTAAGCTGCAAGGGTTTGAGCTCAAAATAAATGAGTCCGAATTCCCTCACTTCAAAGCTGGCAGATATTTTTTTGTCTTCCGATATAAGAATGTCCGATCTGGTCAACGGCTTGTCGCTCTCCTTAAGGACCTTTATCTGATCATCGCTGAGCGATGAAGGTTCTCCCATGACATGCCACAGTCTCAAGGGATTGCATGTATCCTCATCCACTATCCTCTGAATGAATGAGTACTTCTCTTCTTTTCCCTCAAACTCAAGCGTTATCTGCAGATCATTGCCTGTTCTTTCAATGTTGCTGTTAAAGAGAATCCCGTTATATCCGTCATTCGTTTTGCATATGACACAATTGTCGTTTTTCATGACACATCTGCCTTTAAGTTCCTTGAAGAACTTGAACGCATAATATGTGGGCTTCTTTATTCCTCTGTTGGCCATCATGCCAAAGCCTCCGTGGAAAGGTGTGAAAGGTACCCCCATC
>JAEEUS010000084.1 GCA_016290615.1 Lachnospiraceae bacterium
GTTTGATAAAAAGGCATTCCTTAGAAGGATATTCAGATTGTTTTTTCCTGAGCAAAAATCCAGGTTGACTAAACAACAAAAGAAGGAAATGGTCAATGGTCTGGCTGATATCGCACGAAACATGATAAAAGACATCAGAAAGATAGGCGATGTTAAAGAACTCAGTATTTACTGGGAAGAGGTGATGCTCACGAAACTGAGAGACGGTATGTCATCAGTTATTGGTCAGTCAGGTACTTCCATGGTCCCTTTGTTTAATACCAGAAACAGCATAGCGAAGATTGCGGGAGATGATATGGCAGAAAGGTTATGCACGGGGTGTCTGGGATTGATTGAAAGCATGAAACCGCTGTTTTTGATCTATGATGTTATAGAAGGCAAGATATCCAAAGATGAATACATAAAGACTTGCGGACAGAGATGCCCAAATGAAATGGAACTTGCTGCTGTTCATCCGTACGAGGACGATTCATATGTAGACAGGCTGATAACGGAGCATAAGGATGATCATCTGAATATGTATGAGATGCAAAAATCACAGAAAAAGACATATGAAGATGCACTGGCTGAGTTTAAGGTAAAATATCCGGGTAAAAGAAGGTGGATAGACAGAAAGATTTCACGTTTTGTCAAAGCAAACGAATTCAGAGAGGAGCTTCGAAGCAAAGGTGTATGGATATTCTGCGTATTCAGGGAATACATTTTACAGGTTGGCAGACTGACCGGATTGGATGATGATGTGTTCATGCTCACCTTTGATGAGCTGTTTTCGTATCTTAAAGGTGAAAGAATCTCAAGTGAAAAATTAGCCAAGAGACGAGAAGCATATGAAAGATATATGACTAGCGACCCTTTACCTAATGTAGTTGTGGGAAGATTTGATGTTGATGAGTGGATGGCAGATACGAATCATAGAAGTGATTTTTATATCCAGGATATGAAACAGATCTTGGATGAGGATGCGGATATAAAAGGATTTGCAGGAGCGGCCGGAGTCGTCAGAGGAAAAGTCAGAGTTGTGAATAGTATTGAAAACATAGGTGATATTAAAGGTGGAGACATACTTGTCACAGTTGCAACGAATGTGGGATGGACACCTGTTTTTACAAAGGTATCAGCTATCGTGACCGACATCGGAGCACCCTTGTCACATGCGGCGATAGTAGCGAGAGAATGCGGAATACCAGCAGTGGTAGGATGCGGTAATGCAACAACACTGCTTCATACAGGTGATGAAGTGATCGTGGATGGAGGAGCAGGTACAGTAAAGAAAGTGTTATAACAATTTGATATAACGATGGCACTATATGATATTATCGTTTATACCCCCTGATATGATATAATTATACAATGAAGCTCACATCAGAGGAGGGTTGAAGGATGTTTGGAAGAAAGGTATTGGATTCGGGTAATGACACATATGCTATTTTAGCTGAAAAAGACCAGGAAATAGCAAGACTTAATCAGTTGCTGGAAGATAGCAAAACAGAACTGGAAGCTGTTAATGTCAGCACACATCTGGGTATATGGAAATGTTTTTATGATGAAGAAGGAAATCAGTCTGAAGTAATGTTCAGCGATGAGTTCCGCAGAATGTTAGGATATAACAGGCAGGAACTGCCGGATACTTTAGATGCACTAGGAGGACTTATCCATCCTGATGATGCACCGGACGTTTTTGCTGCATTTGGTGCTGCAGCTACAGATAAAACGGGAAGAGCAAAATATGATATAGATTACAGACTTCTCACTAAATCCGGTGAATACAAATGGTATCATGCGGCTGGTGAGTGTTTGCGTTTCCCAAATGGCAATCCTAAGGAATTTATTGGAACATTTTCTGATATAGATGAACATAAAAGAAATGCAGAAATATTTGAACATGACTCCAGAAGGCAGGCGGCAGTCGACCTGATGATGTTAGAAGGTAGCTGGAGCATGGATCTTACCAAGTATGCTATTGATGATCCGAGTTCACCCATGGTCTATTCTGATCAGTTTAAGAAAATCCTGGGATTTGCACCGCACTCGTCAGAATTTCCGGATATTATGCAGTCATGGATCACAAGGATTCATCCTGATGATGTACCGCATGCGTCAGCTGCCATGGCTAAACAGCTGGGAGATCCGAGCGGTCGTACAGTCTTTGACATGGAATATCGTATACAACACAAGAACGGCGAGTATGTTTGGGTCAGAGCATCCAGCTATGTAGTATGGTCAAGAGACAGTGTTCCGCTTATGGCCGCAGGAACAATACTTGATATCAGCGAACAGAAAAAGAACAAGGTTCGTTTTGAGGAAGAAATGGAGCCAAATATTTCATCATTACGTGCCGGAATCGCTGAGATTTCCAAGAACGTTGAATATGCGGCTAACCAGATGAGAGATGTTTCGTTAAGACAAGAAGAGGTAACTGAGGCTGCGAATAACATTGAGGATGCGGTAAATGCATCAATGGAAATCATAAGCAGCATACAGAGCATAGCAAATCAGACAAATCTGTTATCTTTGAATGCCTCTATTGAAGCTGCGAGAGCGGGAGATGCAGGAAAAGGATTTGCGGTTGTTGCAACCGAGGTTCAGACTCTGTCTAACTCTACCAAGGAGACAACTGAGCATATCTCAGGAATACTCAATAATGTAAATTCGTCAGTAAAGGATATTCTTATTAAGATCAGACAGATCAGTGAGAGTATAAACGAGGAAAGCGAGGAGATGGCTACGATCAATGCAACCATCGAAGAATTGCATGCTGCGGCTGATGAGATAGCTCAGATGGCGGAAACTCTGTATAATTGAGAAAAATAATATAAGATGTCGTAAGATGGTAGGCGAGCTGAATGATGGTAATCATTCCATTATTCGGCTCGTTTTTTTGCCTGCAATTATGATAAAATTATCTTCATAGATGATTTAGGGTTAATTAATCCCGTAAAAGAGATTAATCAGAGGTGAATATTCATTATGTGGTTTAAGATGCATCCATGGGTTTTTCCGGCAATCATTGGAGGAATAGGTTTTTTATATCTGATATTAAATATAGCGGCAATAATTGAAACGAAAAAGATTCAGAGTAAAGGTTCGGATCATCACATATCAGGAATACCTTTTCTCGGAGGAATTCATCTTTTTATAGCCGGGATAATTAGTCCTATTAAATGGCTGGCTATTCTTTGTGTGCTGGATTTTACGTTTTGGTGGTTTTTATATGGGATATTCGACATAGGCGTAAAAGATGATGTTGAGAGTGAGATTGAACAAAAGGAAGATATAATTAAATAGTAAGATCAGTCAGGATAAAATCAGTGACCAGCTTATTTGCTAAGCTGGTCATTCATCATTTGTTCGAATATTTTTGTGGTGTTTTTTTCCCTGATATTGCTTAACATTGCTATGTATCTGGTAGCCTGTTTTTCTTTTATATCCACCTTAAAGATCTTGCCTTCTTCTATAGCCTGAGCCGCATCCTCAGGATAGATAAAGCCAATACCAAGATTTTCGATTGTATATATCAGTATCTGCCCGGCGCTTGTTGTCTCTATGCTGGGACTGAATTCAAGTCCTGATTTTGAAAACATGTTTCTATAGCAATAATCTGTTGTTTCTGTACCTGTACCAAGACTTATAAGGGGATAGTTCATGAGTTCTTTCAGAGAAACTGTTCTTGATTTTAAATCATGAAAGCTGTTTCCTGCTATTATAATATCCTGATATGAAGTTAGAACTTTTTTGTTATATGAAGATTTTTTTATACTTTCATTATACGGGGTTGTTACAATTGCTATGTCCATGAGATTGTTATCTACATCTGATGCCAGTTTTGTAGATGAGGCATGACAGATTTCAATCCTTACGGCAGGATACTCCTTATGAAATGTATGAATGATAGGTATTATCATGGTACTGACCATTCGCGTGGTAAGTTCACTGCTGATACCGATTTTTAGAAGACCTCCTTTGAACTTTTCAGAAGATCTTATCATGTTTTCGCCTTCGCTGATGTGACGAAAGGCAACCTCGATATGCGAAAAAAGATCTTTACCTTCACTTGTCAGAGTGACACCTGTTGAGGTACGGTTAAAAAGTTTACAGCCCAGTTGTTCTTCTAACTTCGTTATTGAACGTGAAAGATTTGGCTGGCTTATGGACAATACTGAGGCTGCCTTGTTGAAACTATGGTATGTGGCAACATAATAGAAGGTTTTGTAGTAATCGTATGATATAGACATAGATTTTCTCCTTATATGTTCATGATATATGTTTTCTCATTTCCTTACAAACCATTTTTTTCGGCAAGTATTTTATGATTTTCAGTTTTGTTGGTTTTGAAATATTAGAATTTTCACGTCTTTCAAAGAACTATTTGTCTTTTTGCTGAGAAAATGTGCAAATCCATGCGCCAGTTTAATATTTGCGATCATGGCTAGGACTGAGATTATTATACAAATAACCGTAATCATATCTAAATCAAGATGTGGAGTGCTTTTGATCACTATGAGGCTACTGACAGGCAAACATATGAAACTTGTTATGACACACGGTACATATTTTTTAATACAAATTGAAAGCAAGATGTGAACCACAAAGTGGGCTGTAAGAGATAAAAGTATTCCAAACCAGACTGCGTTCAATATCTTGTTAGGGAAATAGTAGGCTAAAAGACTAACACCGAAGAATGGAATGAATTCTTCATAAACCGCTGCAGCGAATGTAGCAGTTGTTAGTCCGTCATATACTTTCCTTAGCTTTGGAAAATGTTCAAAAAGATCCGGATTCGTTTTAAAGAACCAGTCAAATCCTATGATCTCCTCCATATCATGAAATATAAAGATAATCGGTAAAAGCAACAGATATTCTCTCATTTTTGTCCTCTTATAACTCGTACACAGATTAAAATGACACACTTGTATCGTTTATGCGATAAGTATATAATATAATCTGCAAATGTAAATACTGGATGATAAAGATACACGATTTTACAAAAATGTGTCATTTTGAGGAAACAATATATGATTGAATCAAACAATCCTTCAGCTGTAAGATCCCAGATAGAGATAACACAGGCATTGCTAAAACTTATGGAACAATATCCGTACAGCGAGATAACCGTTAAGCAGATAATACTTACGGCATCACTGGCCAGAAAGACCTTCTACAGAAATTATGAGTCAAAGGATGATGTGTTGTATTCACTTATAAAAAAGTCATTCCGAGAGTACTTTGATATAGTGAACAATGCGAGAGGAGATGTACTTACAACGATATTCTCGTACGCCGAAAAAAACAGGGATATTTTAATGCTGCTTGAAAAAAACGATATGCTTCATCTGGTCCTCAAATGTATGAATGAGGACGGTCCGTTACTAAGAAGAAAAGAGGTTTCAGTAGCAAATCCGTTCAATAAACTTTTTGAAGGACTGGATTATGAATATCTGATGGCACTGAATAACGGTGCCGTATGGAATGTTATGGCATTATGGGTGCACAGGGGAATGAAGGAAGATTCGCAAAGCGTAAAGAATACTGTTGAGGAATATTTAAAAAGGATAAAGAATAATACGTTAGCTTTCTAGAGTCTGATATAATGAGTAAAGGTAAATTGAGAATAAAATACAGCATATCATTTATAGTTTTATTGTTGATCGAAATTGCTATAGGAAAATGGGCTACAGGAATACTGAGAGGATTTGTAGGTGATGTTTTAGTCATTCCTACGATCTATTTTATGCTCAGGGCGATCATATTTGTACAAGACAGTATCTTTTCTGTTTATGTCCTGCCTTTGTTATGCTACTTTCTTGGCTGGAATGCCGAAATATTGCAGGCATACAATATTATAGGATATCTTGAGATCGATCATAATTCACTTCTAGGGATTATCATTGGCGGACATTTTGATCTTTGGGACTGTCTAGCATATATGCTCGGGTTATATCTGATAGGAATTTATCTGGCTATGGAAGTCAGGAAGGACAGATTCTGGTTTTATCCGATCGCAGTTTTTATACACTGGACATGGGGATTTGCACAGACTATGGGTGGCCTGATACTGTATCTTTTGTTTTTCAAAAGTACGCACCGATATTACCGTGGCGTTGTACTTACTGAGTGGCCTCTCAGGGGAGGTATATCGCTGGGAATGTTTATATTTGCACCCAGTCAAAGAGCTGATATAGCAGTACACGAATACGGGCATACATTTCAGGCATTATTGTTGGGACCGCTGTATCTTGTAATTATTGGTATTCCGTCTATCAGCTGGGCATGTATTCCCATATTTGATAAATTGCGTGAAAAGAGAAACGTACCATACACATGGCTCTATTGTGAAAAATGGGCTTCATACTGGGGTGAGAAGGTAACAAAGGAAAGGGCTTACTGGTAATGATCATAGAAGAGATAAGAAAAGAATTATTTGAAAAACAGGATATGAAGTATAGGGATATGCAGATAAAGATCATACCCAATATTGATAAAGATACGATAATAGGTGTGAGGACGCCATTGCTTCGTTCTTACGCAAAACAGCTTTCTAAAAGGGATGATCTTTGCATATTTTTAGACGATCTGCCTCATAAGTATTTTGATGAGAATCAGCTTCATGCATTCATCATATCCGAAATCAGAGATTACTCTAAATGTCTTAACGAGGTCGATCGATTCCTGCCATATGTAGACAACTGGGCGACATGTGATCAGATGTCACCAAAGATCTTTAAAAAGAACAAGCAGGCTTTGTTAGAAACAGTAAAGCAATGGATAGGTTCAGACAAGACATATATGATAAGATTTGGTATCGGTATGCTGATGGAGCATTATCTGGATGAGGATTTTGATCTGTCATATCCTGAAATTGTTGCCGGCATCAGTTCCGATGAATACTATATCAACATGATGATCGCATGGTATTTTGCCACGGCACTGGCAAAGCAGTATGATAGCATTCTACCGTTTATAAAGGAGAAAAGACTGGATGTATGGACGCATAACAAAGCGATCCAGAAATCAGTGGAAAGCTATCGTATTACCGATGAACAGAAAGAATATCTTAAAACACTGAAGATAAAGAAATAAAGGGTAAAAGAAATGAACTATATTAACAGCATCAGAGAACATATAGGACACGATCTTGTCATGACAGTAGGCTGCGGTGTCATTATAGAGAATAAAGAGGGTCAGATTCTTTTGCAAAAGAGAAGTGATACAGGTGAATGGAGTCTTCCGGGAGGCGCACTTGAACCTATTGAGACATATGAGCAGGCAGCAAAAAGAGAGGTATGGGAAGAGGCAGGAATAGAGGTTAGGAATCTTAAGTTATTCGGCATATACTCCGGAAAGCAGAGAGAGATCCATTATCCTAACAAAGATGTTGTATATTCTCTTGCTGTCATGTTCTGGACTAATGAATACAGTGGAGTAATCTCGGATACTGATTCTGAAGTGATAGAGCATCGATTCTTTAACAGGAAAGATATTCCAGCTGAATTGTTCCCGTGCGACAGCAAGGCAATACTTGACTGGGCTAAAGGCGTAACGGAAATAGTTGTTGACTAGAAAGGGAAAGAACTCGCAAAGATTATGACTAAAGCTTATTTTTTGGACTATACCGGAACAATGGTTCAAGAGGATGAACCATATACCAGGCAACTGCTTGAGTACTTTGTGACTCACAGTAATATCAATGATCCTCAAGAGATACTTCGAATAGTATGGGAAATGGTAAAAACTTTAGAGGCGCAAAGCCATGGAGATGCATTTATAAAGAATGACGTTAAGGTTGACAGGATACTTGAATATTGCGTAAACGA
>JAEEUS010000022.1 GCA_016290615.1 Lachnospiraceae bacterium
GTATTGGTAAAGTCTGCATCGACCTCGGCTAAAATGTTCCAGTTGGGATGATTTTTTGCTATTTCATGAAAGCCCTGGCTTCTTCCGATCTCAGCGGAAGATCCTTCCGTTCCCTTAAGGATGACTATATTGATGTCCTCCTCGTTTCGGCCTCTCTTCCACAGCTCCTGTTCCAGCCAGATACCGGCCTTGATACCCTCTTCCTTCATATCAGAACCTACATGAGCCACATAAAGAGAGTCATCTTCGACATTTACGGTTCTGTCCATTAATATGACCGGGATCCCTGCATCTCTGGCCTCGGCTAAAACATTTTCAAATCCGTCCTCCGTACAGGGAGAAAAAACAATATAATCAACCCGCTGTGATATAAAGCTTCTTATAGCCTTTATCTGGTTATCCTGTTTCTGTCTAGCATTGCTGAATATCGCAAAATATCCGTTCTCTCTGGACAGTGCATTCTGTATGGACTCGGTATTTGCCGTTCTCCATACGGACTCGCTTCCCAGCTGAGATATTCCGACAACTATGAGCTTGTCATCCGATGACTCGGTTTCCGTACCCTTTGTAGGATTTAGAAAGAATCCGCTTCTTTCACCGATAAGGATGGTAGCACCCAGAATAAGTACTATTATCGCCGCCATCATGGGATATAAAACATGTCTGCGCATCCTTACTCCTCCGCCTGATCCCTGACAATGGCAGGTATTACTATCTTTATTGTTGTTCCCTCATCCTTTTTGGAATCGATCTCCATTCCGTATTCCATGCCAAAATGCATCCTGATACGCTCATTGACATTTGCAAGGCCGAATCCCGTTTTTGTATCCTTGCATTTATTTGCGATCTCTTCTCTTAAGTTGTTTAATGTATCTTCATCCATTCCTACTCCGTCATCCCTGACAAAGAATACAATGTTATCGCCTTCTTTTTTACCGGTCACTTTTATACTGCCCCTGGCTCTCTTATACTTAATTCCGTGATAGAGCGAATTCTCTACAATAGGCTGGAGTGTCATCTTCTGGATGGTATAGTCATAGATCTCATCATCTATATCTATCTCATAATCCAGAATATCCCTGTATCTTATCTGCTGTATATCAAGATAGCTTCTGATATGCTGTTCTTCCTCGCGTATGGTGATAAGTTCCTTACCGTGACTGAGTACGAGTCTGAAGAATTCTGAAAGACTCATTACCACATTGATAGCTTCTTCGGATTTTGAACTCTCGATAAGCCATACGATGGTATCAAGTGTATTATATAGGAAATGCGGATTGATCTGCTCCTGCAAGAGCCTCAGTTCCGCATGACGCATCTTTGCTTCATCTTCCTTTATCGTATCCACCATGATCTCAAGATGCTCGGACATGTCATTTACAGAATTTGCAAGTACCATCAGCTCGTCATCTGTCTTGATCTCCGCTCTTGATTCAAAATCTCCGCCTGCGATCCTGTCCGTTACATCACACAGCTCATTTATGGGCTTTGTGATATCCTTAACCATGAAGATCGCCATGCCGATAGTTATAAGAACGATGACCGCACTGACCACACCCCAGAAGATGATGAAGTTATATACTCTCTCATGCAGCTGGCTCTGAAGGTTTTCCATATCCTTTGTCTGATAGTAGATGAAATGCTGGATGTCTTCCTCTATCAGATCCGTGAGAATATAGATATCATTGTCCAACATGATCATATTCTCATCGTAGCGGTCACCCTTTTCGAGATTTTCCTTTATGGTATCGATCTTCATCTCAAGAGTTTCGCAGTTTCGCATAAGACTCATGAGCCAGTCTTTTGAACTGCCGTCTGTATCATCGAGCAGCGCAGTCAGATCCTGCCTCATCTCGTTAATCATGGTATACGGATTTTTCAGGGAATCATCTTTATCGATACTGTCAAACGTAACATAACCGACAGTCAGTTTGTAAAGACTCTCGTCCATATCTTCCTTGAAATAGACGTTGTATTTGTTTGCTACAGTCATGTTGCTTACTATGTCCTCGTAAGCACGACTGTAGCTCAGAAGTGAATATATGATATATATCGTGATTATGACAAGCGGTACCAAAGCTACAAACACTAGCGTTAATAGCTTCTGCTTTATCGGATATTGAATGTTGATTTTTCTCTTATCAGACATGCTTTACCCTTAATCCGGCATTTTAGTCATGCGGACATTTGAATCAATGACTCTCTGGAATCCGAGCCAGTCCTGTGTTGCACTGGATTCGATCAGTTCCTTGAAGGTTTCCATCTTTGCATCAAGATTGTCAGCCATGTTGAGTGCCATGGCCTCCATCAGTGCAGGCTTTTTGGGCGATCCGTATTCATATTCTCCGTGATGAGCCAGTATGCAGTGCTTGAGCTCGTTTTCGAGAACCTTCGGAAATCCCGGTATGTCACGCACCTTTTCAGATACCATCTCGCATCCCATAACGATATGACCCAAAAGATTGCCTTCATCGGAATAATCGTTTACGGGGAAGGCATCAAGTTCTCTTGTCTTTCCTATATCATGGCATAGAGCCGCCGTAACGAGCAGATCCCTCTTAAGAAGCGGATAGTGGATTGAAAAATGCTCGCACATCTTTGCGACACTTAAAGTATGCTCAAGCAGTCCTCCGACAAAACCGTGATGAACGGATTTTGCAGCAGATGAAAACTTGAACGCTTTAATGAAATCAGTATCGTTTACGTAGAACTCTTCAAGCAGCTTTTTGAGATACTCGTTTTTAGTCTTGTTCACAAGTGAAAGCAGCTCGGCATACATCTCTTCTATATCATACTGGGATGTAGGCAGATAATCACCAGGTTCATATTCTCCGTCATGGCATACTCTGATGCGCTTAATGCTCATCTGAAGAGAACCGTTGAACATGCTGACGTCACCCATGACCTCTATATAGTCCATGGCATCAAAGTCAGCTATTCCGGGGCTTGAGGGATCCCATACCTTGGCATCCATTGTTCCTGTTTTATCCTGTAAGATTACACTCAGGTAATTCTTTCCGTTTTTGGTAACAGCGGATGTTCTCTGCTTGCACATATAAATATCCGCTACTCTGTCTCCGTCATTTAAGTCTTTTAAAAATCTCATTCTCTACTCCGTTTATGAATCATTCACCGAGTATAACGGTGATATCCATCTCCTTGTATTCCTCTCCGCTTTGACGTTTTACGGTAACCGTAACCTCGTCTCCGGGATCATGCAATCCGATAGCTTCGGTAAATACCGTATAGCTGGTTATCTCGAATCCGTCGATCTTGGTGATCACATCTCCGCTCTGTATACCTGCCTTCATGGCAGCCGATTCCATATCTATCTCAAGGACATACGCGCCTACCGGCACTCCCAGATTGATCGCCTCAAGTGTTACATCTGTTCCTCTTATTCCCAGATATGCCCTCTTTTTTCCGTTGGACATTCTTTCAATGGTCCTCTTAAGATCAGATATTCCGATAGCATTTAGCGTGTTCTTATCAAGTGCACCATTCTTCTGCCAAATGATCCCGAGCACTTCTCCGGACATATTGAATATGACTCCGTTTGACGCATCATATCCTCTCATATCCGTGGTGAACATCTCGTAGTTATTATCAACCAGATTGATGATGTTTGATTTTGACGTGATCATTCCCTGTTCGAGGGATATTACATTGGCAACAGGTCTTCCCACCGCTATAACGGGAGCAGCAAGCAGTCTGTTTGTCTTTGAATTGCCAAGCTTTGCTATTATGTCGGGATCAAGCAGTGTTGCCGTCAGATTATCGACCGGAACAGCGATTATGGCAAGTCCGGTGTTCTTGTCTGTTTCCTTTAGGACAGCCCCTGTGACCAGTTCATTGAAAAATGTAACATCTATGTTCTCGGAATTCTTTATCACCGATCCATCCGTAAGGATAAGAAGCTCTATACCGTTATTTGCGATGATAAGTCCGCTCGTAACTTCCTTGCTCTCATATGCGTCATTGAACCAGTCCACATCCTGATTAACACCGGCAACCTTTACAACGGATTTCTGGCAGACCTTTGACAGATTGTATATCTCATCATAAAGCTCATTGTAATCTTCAAGTACCGTTGTTGTTCTTTCCTTTTCCTGATAGATGATCTGAGTTGTCGTCTCTTCCTCATCCTCAAGAATCATATCCTCAGGAAGTATCTCTTCCTCATCGATCGGAATCTTAACTTCACTTGCAACGGGTTCTTCCTCCGGAGTGAGCATGTTGCTGAACACAGGCTCCAAGACGATGAAAGTAATGCATGCGAGCACACCAAATATAACAGCCATTGCCGCAGTAATGACTGTTCTTCTTATCAGCTTTTTTCTGTTTATCGGACGGGTCTTTATGCGCTCACGTATGAGCTCATATTCCTCCTGATTATTAATCTCTTCCATAATTCACAGTATACTTTAGGGCAATATTTTTGTAAATGCCATTATTCCTTCCACTTAAGTCTGTGAAGTTCACCGTCAAGCTGCATTCCCTTAAAATTCTGCTGCCTCAAAGCCTCGTATAATACAATAGCTACAGAATTTGAAAGATTAAGGCTTCTTATGTCATCAAGCATTGGGATCCTGATACAGGTCTGTTCATGTTCGATCAGTATCTCTTCGGGGATGCCTGCGCTTTCCTTTCCAAACATGATAAAGTCATTCTCTTTAAACTCGACATCACTGTATACATGTTTAGCCTTAGTCGTTGCCATCCATATCTTTGCACCGGGATTCTTTTGCAGAAACTCTTCAAAATTCATATATCTGTGGACATCGAGTTTGTCCCAGTAATCCATTCCCGCTCTCTTAAGCTCCTTTTCGTTGATCCGAAATCCCAGCGGCTCGATTAAATGCAGCGATGTCCCCGTTGCGACACATGTCCTTCCTATATTTCCTGTATTGGCCGGTATCTCCGGCTGATGAAGAATTATATTCATTACTAATATCCCTATAAATAGTGATGCCCGGACAAAACTGCCCGGGCGGTTGATCTGATTAAGCTGTGACTATGCTCTGAGTCTTCCAACAAAGTCTGCGATACGCTCGAGTGCTACTTTGAGGTTCTCGATAGAGTACGCATAGGAAATACGCAGGAATCCTTCTCCGCAGTCACCGAACGCGGTTCCCGGTACAACCGCTACCTTCTCTTCTTCAAGAAGTCTGGTCGCAAACTCTTCACTGGTCATATTAAATTCCTTGATGCACGGGAAAACATAAAATGCTCCGTATGGCTCAAAGCAGGGAAGACCCATCTTTTCAAATTCGCTCATCAAAAATCTTCTTCTCTGATTATATGCCTCACACATGCTCCTTACATCTTCATCACCGTTTTTTAATGCCTCGACAGCAGCATACTGGCTGGTTGTCGGTGCGCACATGATGGCAAACTGATGTATCTTGGTCATCTGCGATATTATGTTAGCGGGACCGCAGGCATATCCGAGTCTCCATCCTGTCATGGCATAGGCCTTGGAGAATCCGTTTATCAAGATGGTCCTTTCTCTCATTCCCGGTAGAGAAGCTATGGAAACATGCTTTCCCTTATATGTAAGCTCTGCATATATCTCATCAGAAAGAACATATATGTCATGCTTTAAAATGACTTCTCTTATTGCTTCAAGATCTTCTCTTTCCATGATCGCACCGGTGGGATTGTTCGGGAAGGGAAGGATCAAAAGCTTTGTCTTTTCGGTTATCGCTTCTTCGAGTTCTTGAGCTGTAAGTCTGAACTCGTTTTCATTCTTAAGATTGATGATAACGGGTTTTGCATCGGCAAGTATCGCACAGGGCTCATATGAAACATAACTGGGCTGGGGGATAATGACTTCATCTCCTGGGTTTACCATTGCACGAAGCGCTATATCTATACCCTCGGAACCACCGACAGTTATCAGTGTCTCTGTTTTAGGGTCGTATTTGCAGTCAAATCTTCTGTCAAGATAATTGCATATCTCAGTTCTCAGTTCCATGATACCTGCATTTGATGTATAGAAAGTGCGTCCCTTCTCAAGAGAATAGATACCCTCGTCTCTGATATGCCACGGTGTGTCAAAATCAGGCTCACCAACACCCAAAGATATGGCATCTTTCATCTCTGCTACTATATCAAAAAACTTTCTTATACCCGATGGCTTAAGTGCTACGCACTTTTCTGATAAAGGATCTCTCATGGCATGATCATCTCTCTTTCGTCTTTATGTCTAGCACCAAGGATTGTGCCGTGATCTTTGTATTTTTTCAGTATGAAATGTGTCGCCGTACTCAAAACGTTATCAAGGGTTGAAAGCTTATCCGAAACAAAGCTTGCAATCTCCTTTATCGATTTGCCCTCAAGGTTGACTAAAAGATCATATCCTCCAGATATCAGATATACGGCATTTACCTCAGGATACTGGTATATTCTCTCGGCCATATGATCAAAGCCCTGTCCTCTCTGAGGTGTGACCTTAACTTCAATAAGAGCGGAAACCTTTTCAAGGCTGGTCTTTTCCCAGTCGATCATCGTATGATATCCGCATATGATGCCTTCCTCTTCAAGAGCTTTAAGCTCGTTGGCCACATCAATCTCTGCCGCACCAAGTCTTACCGCCAGTTCATCTATTCCAATCTTGCTGTTTTTTTCAATAATACGAAGAATCTGTTCTCTCATGTCGCATCTCCTGTTCTTTTTGTTTCCTATATACAGTCTTTGCCAATTAACAGATAGTATACCATATATGGACCGTATATGTCACAATACTTTTATGAGCTCATCTGTGTTTGAGGCTTCCAGAAACCTGGTTTCGTCATCCCTTAAGATAACTCTGTCTATGCACTGGGTAGTCCTGCCTATGACAGTTGCCAGTATTCCCTGCTCTATAAGATCTTTAGTCAGCGCTTTTGCATCATCCGTTACTATCAATAAAGAACCGTCTCCTCTGAGTGTATACGGATTGATATCAAAGAACTCGCAGACCTCAATTGTCTCCTGTCTTACGGGAATCTTTTCAAGTTCAACCCTGCATCCGACTTTCAGCTCTTCGCACAGTTCCCATAAAGCACTGAATATCCCGCCTCCTGCAACGTCGTGCATCGCATATATCTTATCAATCTTTGAAGCATGTGAGGCTTCATCGGCAATGCTTAAGAACTGTCCAAGACCTATGGCATCATCTACATAGTATGCGGGAAGTCTTGTTATAAGCTCATCTTTTTTCTGTCTGGCTATAACAGAAGTTCCCATAAGACCAATCCATTTGGTCATTACTATATCAGCTTCCTTTATACTGCCTGTTAAAGATATATCTTTTAAAGGTTTGCCAAATGCCGTAACGCTTATGATGGGATTTGCAAGAGACTTTACATACTGTGTATGTCCGCCCAAAATCCTTACATCAAGCTCCTTCGCCGTTTCGCATACCTGTTTCATGATCTCCTTCAGTCTTATCTCCCTGTAGGAATCAGGCATTGATATGACCAGGCTGATATACTCAGGCTTAACAGACGAAGCCCACAGATTATTGCAGGCATTTATTACGGCATGTGAACCGGCATGATCGTCTTCATTTGCAACATAACCGGTCGCAACCGCCATATCAGAAAAAAAAGCGCAGTCTAACCCCTTAGCTGCGCCTTTTATATCCACATGATGATTTTTTATTATCTTTGTAACGGAACGGTCAAGCACCGTTTCACTAATCTTACCGATATTTCTCACGTTATGGATCTCCTGCAGGTTGTTCGCTCACAGGCTGTGCTGCAAGCTGAGCAGCCAGTGCTCCGGCAGTGGCTCTTGCCTGATCTATGCTTCCCGAAGCGACAGCTTCCATCATCGCATTGTATGCATTCGGATCTGATGTACCAACACCTACAACCAGAGTCCTGGGAACCATCTTGTAAGTGCTGTTGTTTATGACTTCCCTGCTCTGTTCAACACCGTCAACCGTAACAACCTTGATGTATCTTGCCTTGATTCCTGCGTGTGACGAAGTATATGATGTATATCCTATAGGCTTGCCGGCATCCGGAACTATGCTCTCATAATCTGCAACGGTTCTCTCCAAAACCTCGCTCTCAAATGAGACCTTTCTGTTTGCGGGTCTGGTCTCTACTCCGTATATGTTAAATGTGATCTCTTTATCTTCTGTAACATATCCCTCGATATATATAGGGAAGTCCTTGTTATTTGTGAACTTGAAATCCTTGCCTGAAGATTCGGCTATCGCCGCATCTCCTGACGGAGAGACATAATCAACGATCATTGAATGATTCTGTCTTACATCAACCTGAAGCTCAGCTCTGAGGACCGCATTGTACAATGTCGAGGAAACCTGACAGATACCTCCTCCGAGTGTATCTACCACAAGTCCGTTCATATATGACCCCGCAAGCTCATAGCCGTTCTGCGTGGTAAACGGTGCGATATGCTCAAGTACCGAAAACTGTTCGCCGGGATAAACCGTTGAACCGTTTATAAGGCGGCATCCGTTTGCAACGTTACTGCTTCTTGCAGCTCCGCTTTTTTTGAATTCGGTAGTAAATGTTCCTATTATATCCGTTATCTGAGTCAGTCCCTCAACGCTTCCCTTCGGCTCATCCACCTGGGAAGTGAGCTCTATGACCGCATCCTTGCCGTCCCATTCAGAGGTAAGGAAATTTATGGCATCATCTACCGCTGCCTGTTCGTTTACCACGATACCGGGAGTTCCTTCCTTGATGACTATCCCCTGATCGGACTTGGTCATCTCGCAGTCAACGGCTTCCTGATTAAAGTTTTCAAGATTGTCCTGTATGATCGAATTGATCTTATCTCTGTCAAAGCTAAGCTCTATATTGTATCTGACATTGTTTCTCTGCAGATCCTTTGCGACCTTGTATCTTTCCAGGATATTTCCCTTGCTTCCGTAAGAAGCGGCCTGCTTTGCTATATCCGTGTTGGACCATGTCATACCGAGCTCGGCAGGATGAACCTTTACCTCAAATCCTGTGGGACTTGTAAAGGTCAGACTTGCATCATATCTGTCCGCAACCCTGGACTCTACCATGTTTCTGACCTCATCCTGTGTCATGCCGGATACGTCAGTATTATCTATATATATACCTTTCTGTATTACAGCTGCCTGTGACTTCATACTCATACCAGATACCAAAGTGCACAAAACGACAGCCAAAAAGAGTACTTTCAGCCTTTTCATCGCAACTCAATTCCGTTTTATTTGAAAATATGATAAATTATACAAGAGCAGATATTATCAATGGTAATATCATCGCCAATACAAGTATTATTATGATTATGGACGATACGATCTTTCTTGTTTTTTTATTGTTCATATTAAACATATTTTTATTTCCGCCTTTATGCAAAATATACATATATGTTACGAAAGGAATTATATATGAAATATCCCTTCTTTGCAAGCTTTCTTGTACTGTGTGCGATATTTTATCACAACCGAAAAAAAGCCGACAGAAGCCATGCCAAGATCATGCAGGATTACTTTAAAAGAGAGAACGAGGCAAACAATACAAGGAAGCAGCCTCTTGATGATCTTCAGTATATAAACATCAACTCAGATAAGCTCCCGACTCAGGTATGTTCCGAGGATGATACCATCGCTGAATGCATAAAGGATCTGACAAGACTTTCCGAAGAATCTATAGTTAATTTTACGGGACTTACCAATACCGATCTAAAGTTAAAGTACGGTCCTGCAAATCTTCCTTTTCTTCAGCAGTGCGATCTGAACTACACACAGCTTGTAAGGATATTAAACACATGGGCTCACAGGCTCTATGAACTGAACGATCATGACAGCGCACTTGCGGTTTTGGAATATGCCATAAGCTTAAAAGCTGATATCAGCAGCATCTACTATCTGGCTTCTGACATATATATCGAAAAAGGTACGCCCGAAAAGATCTCATCTCTCATAGAAACCGCCGAAGATCTTAACAGCGTAATGAAAGACCACATAGTGGAAAATTTAAGATCAAAACTCTGAAACAAAACACCTCCGAGAATCCCGGAGGTGTTATTTCTTAATTACATTACAACTTCTACGTTGTACTCTGTCTGTCCTTCAACGAAAGGAATTACATTTCCTTCAACAGCCTGGCCGTTAACTGTCATAGACTTAACGCCCTTCTGTGATCCGTTTGTCTTAACGTTTATATTGTATGTAGCGCCTCTGTACTTACGTGTTACTGTGTAATCGCCGAAGTCTGAAGGTACGCAGGGATCAACCTGAAGTCCCTTGTGAGTAGGATAAACACCAAGGATGTACTGAGAGATATTGCAGAATGTCCATGCTGCCGTACCTGTCAGCCAAGAGTTCTTTCCTTCACCGGGAAGATAAGCATCGTTACCTGCAACCATCTGGCAGTATACGTAAGGCTCTGTCTTGTGTATCTCTGAAATCTCCTCTGTATAAGCAGGACATGTCTTCTTGTAGATCTCAAATGCTCTGTCACCACGACCTATAACTGTCTCAGCTATAGATACCCAAGGATTGTTATGGCAGAAGATACCTGCATTCTCCTTGTATCCCGGAGGATAAGATGTGATCTCACCAAGTTCGAGATGATATACCGTATAAGCGGGCTGAAGGATCATTACACCGTATTCACAGTCAAGATACTTCTTAACTGAATCAAGTGCCTTCTCGGCAAGGCCTTCCTTGACACCGATTCCTGCAAGTGAGCAGAAGCCGTTTGACTCGATAAAGATCTTACCTTCTTCACATTCCTTAGAACCGATCTTATGGCTGTAAGCATCGTATGCTCTTACGAACCAGTCGCCGTCCCAGCCGTCCTTTAATACAGCATCATACATGATCTGTACTTCCTTGCGAGCTCTGTCAGCTTCTGCCTGATCGCCAAGCAGCTCTGCAAGCTGTGCATACTCTTCACCGTACTTAACAAACATACCTGCGATGAATACTGACTCTGCAACGGGTCCTTCTGAAGGACCGAAGCACTGGAATGACTCACCGGGATGCTCTGAGAAGCAGTTAAGGTTAAGGCAATCGTTCCAGTCTGCACGACCGATAAGAGGAAGATTGTGAGGTCCCTTGTGATTTACTATATAATCGAATGATCTCTTAAGGTGTTCCATCATGGTTGTTGCAACGCTCATATCGTTGTCATAAGGAACCATCTCCTTAAGGATCGATGTATCTCCTGTCTCACGGATGTAAGCACTTGTTCCTGCGATGAGCCACAGCGGATCGTCATTGAAGCCTGAACCTATATCCGAATTACCCTTCTTGGTAAGCGGCTGATACTGGTGGTAAGCTGAACCGTCCTGGAACTGTGTAGAAGCGATATCGATGATACGCTCTCTTGCACGCTCGGGGATAAGGTGTACAAATCCGAGCAGATCCTGGTTGGAATCTCTGAATCCCATTCCACGTCCGATACCTGACTCATAGTATGAAGCGGAACGTGACATGTTAAATGTTACCATACACTGATACTGGTTCCAGATGTTGACCATACGGTTAACCTTGTCATTTGCAGACTTAACAGTGTAGATAGAAAGCAGATCGTTCCAGTATGTGCAGAGTCTGTCAAAAGCAGCTTCAACATCAGCATCTGTCTGATACTTTGCAAGAAGCTTCTTTGCAGGTGCCTTGTTGATGATACCCTTTGACTCCCACTTTTCATCCTGAGGATTCTCGCAGTAGCCGAGAACGAATACAAATGACTTTGTTTCGCCGGGGTTAAGCGTAACGTTGATCTGATGTACAGCAACCGGTGACCAGCCGTGTGCAACAGAACCTGTGCATTCACCCTTTTCGCAAACTACTTCGGGATCACGGTTGTCATGATAAGCACCGAGGAATGCATCTCTTGATGTATCAAATCCGTCGATCTTTGAATTTACAGAATAAACGGCATAGTGATTACGACGCTCTCTGTATTCTGTCTTATGGTAGATAGTTGAATCTATAACCTCAACTTCACCTGTAGAGAAGTTACGCTGGAAGTTTCTTGAATCATCATCCGCATTCCACAGACACCACTCAACATATGAGAAGAGTTTGATCTGCTTTGTCTGCGAAGATCTGTTTGTAAGCTTTACCTGGCTGAGTTCACATGTATCCTCGTTGGGAACGAATGTAAGAACATTTGCCTCAACATCGTTCTTTACGCCCTTGAACTTACTGTAGCCGATACCGTGACGGCACTCGTACTCGTCAAGCTGTGTCTTTGTCGGCTGCCATCCGGGATTCCATACGGTATCGCCATCCTTGATATAGAAATACTTTCCGTTAAAATCAGCAGGTACACCGTTATAACGATAACGTGTGATCCTTAAAAGCTTTGCATCCTTATAGAATGAATATCCGCCGCATGTGTTGGATATCAGTGAGAAGAAACCGTTGTTACCGAGGTAGTTGATCCACGGAAGCGGAGTCTTCGGTGTAGTGATGACATACTCTTTGTTCGCATCATCAAAGTAACCAAATTTCATAGTTTCGCTCTCCATTTTTTTCAATTTGTTTTTGTCGCACAAGGCAACACGATATAATCTAATAATAGAAGATGAAGGTAAAATTTGCAAGGAAATAGGGGCTTAAAAAAGCCCCTCATCTCATTTTCGTGCAATAAGCACGGAAAGCGGTTTTATGTGCACGTAACACATTTGTAAAAATGTCATAATTTCAAACTGCCCTTGTCTATATTTTCCTTTATGATCTTGTCTGTCAGTTCATACAACGTCTCGGAACCGGGTCTTGTTGTGCTCTGTCTGCGGTATACCTTATCTGCCGTAACACCGTGTTCCATCCAGTCGCTCCCGCCGTTGCTGTTATTTAGCATGAGCGGCTGCAGATTATCCATGGAATGAGCAAATCTTGCTTCCGGGGTCACGGCTTCCTCAAACTCGTCAAACAAAGATGTAAGCTCTTTTTTCTGATCATCCGGCAAAAGCGAGAAGATACGCTCTTTTGCAACATCCTCTCTTGCCTTCTGTGTTTTTAATCCTTCCGCATCATAAGCATATGTATCTCCGGCATCGATCTCGACTATGTCATGGATAAGACACATCAGCATCACTTTTTTAATATCTACTTCTTCATTTGCATATTCGCGAAGAAGATATGCCATTATTGCCATATGCCATGCATGCTCAGCATCATTTTCCTTTCTTCCGTGACCGCTAAGCGATGTCTGTCTGAATATATTCTTCTCCTTGTCGATCTCAAGAGAAAACTCCATCTGCTTTTTTAATCTTTCATCCATTTGCTTTTTACCTGTTTTTCCATTGATATTTATCAAGATCGACTCTCCCGTCGATTACTTCTATCTGCTCCGCCATTAGTAACTCTGCCTGAACTCCCGCACCGCCAAATGCAAACTCGCCTGCAAGCTCGCCTTTTGCATTCACCACTCTGAAACAGGGAATATTATCAGGATCAGGATTCTTATGAAGTGCATTTCCCACAGCCCTTGCCATCTTTTTATCACCGGCAAGTTCGGCAATCTGTGAATATGTCGCAACTTTTCCGTAGGGGATCTTCTTAACCGCCTCGTAAATTCGTTTTGTGGGACTGTCACTGATCAGATCATAGCTTTCCGCTATCATCATCTTTATGTCCTTATCAGGAATGCTCCCGTCAAGGATTATCGTATTCCAGTTATCCTTGTTCTGATGATATCCCGGGATCACCGATTTATACAGTTTGCGCCAGAAGAATGCTTTGACAGGATCAACCTTTACATTCAGATTAATGCATCCTTCTCTTTCATAGGTCCATAAAAATGCCTTTTTGTTATCCTTATATCTTACAAGCTGCCAGTTTTCATCATGAAACGGCGCATCCTTATATGTATCCGGAAACGAAAGTCCGTACTTTAAAGCTTCTTCTCTTGTCTTCATATCCATTTTGCTCCGATGAATACAATGTTTACGTATATAATATTAGATTCAATCAATATAAAAATGCAAGTCCGCTTAGGGACCTGCATTCTTATTATCTTATTTCCGCTTTATTCTTCTTAAGAAATTCAACATTGACTCCGTAAGATAAAGCAGTTTCCTCATCATTGTTTTGAAATGCTTCAAATAAATCCATCGGGATCTTATGCGGTCTTGTCCTTTCATAGATGGTCAGATTCCATGAATGCTTGCATTTCTTGCATCTGTAAATCAGCCATACATCCACCAGACTCCCGTTTGCATTTACCCTGAATCTTTTTGAATTAACAAATTCCTGTTTCTTTCCGCATCCTCCGCAACGATGATATATTCTAAAGCTCATTTTGATCCTCCTAATTAAATATTTCTTTTAGGATTCATCTGAGCTTATGCTTTATTCATTTTTCTATAAGCTCAGACTACTGAGCCATAACATACCTTCTTCTCATAAAAGGCTTCTCCTTTCCTTATCAGTCTTCCCCGTAAAGCAGATCCTGTACTATCACATCTTTTGACAGCGGGCTCCAGTGTCCCGGCAGACATATCTTGGGATCTATAGCTTCGATTGTCGCTACCAGTTTATCGGCAAGCTCCTGATCGACTTTCCAGTCCGGAAATGTTCCTCCGGTACAGTCGCCCATGATCAGCACCCTGTCGTTAATCACTTCCACAAGTGTAGAATCATCTGTATGAGGTGCCTGCGCCTGAAATATCCTTACATTACAGTCTCCAAGATCAAAATTCATCTCACCCGAAAAGATCATATCTGGCATCGTGACTATGACGGGCTTGCCTTCCTTATATTCTTCTCTGATACTCTGATCAAAATCAAGAAACGATTCCACGCCTTGTGTTTTGATCTTTTGATCAAAATCAACAAGATACCTCTTTGTTTTTTCATTGGCTACAGTAAGACCGTTAACCGCATGCATTCCAAGTGTATGATCCCAGTGCCAGTGTGTGATCACAGTGATATCGGGAAGATCTAACCCTTTCTCTTTCAATGCATCATAGAATTCTTTTACATGCTCATCGGAATGTCCCGCATCCACCGCAAGGTTCCACTTCTTACCCTGAATGTAGCTTAAGTTGGGTCTGTCTCTTCTTTCCTCAAACGGATATACCCATACATGTTCTGATATTTTATCTAGTTTCATACTGTTACCTCTCTAATACATAAAATCGATACAGTTCTTCTTCATCATCGTCAATGTCTTTGTACATTTTAGTTTCGATCAGTTTAAATCCCGTTCCCTCTGCGGTTTTATATGATGAAGCGTTTACTTCCTTGATCGTTGCTATTATCTCTTTCTCATTGTAATGATCAAAGAAATATCCCGTGTATGCCTTGACTGCTTCTGTCGCATAACCGTTTTTTCTGTGATCAGCTCCGATAAAGTAGCAGATACCGATACTGTCTGTATCCTCATAATACGTGCATCCAACACTGCCAACTATCTTATCAGTCGTTTTATCCACGATCGTACATGGGATGTAATCGGCTCTCGGATCATCATTTTTTGTCAGTTCGATAGCTTCGTTTATCCAGTCATCTATCCATTCACTGCAGTCCATGTCAAATCCTACCTCAGTGAGACTGCCGTCTTTTGACATCTGCAAAAAGACTTTTTCATCCCCTTTTTCAATAGATCTGACAATTAATCTTTCTGTTTCTATATTCATCATACTTCTCCTTTTTATATCTCCTTTGAGAATGACACATGTCCTTTCTCTTCTATGAATCCTCTTTTCTTGTAGAACTCATATGCGGGAGCAAATGTATCGGTCTGAAGGAATATCTTTTTGATACCTATACTTCCTATTGCCTTCTCGATCTCGTTCATAAAGAATGTGCCGATACCTTCTCCCTGCCTGTCGGTCCTTATGCATAATTCGTCTATATAATATTCTGTTCCCCGAAACCAGTGTTTTATATATCCCATTGAAAGACCTATGAGTTCATCTGAATCGTACAGGCCGTATGTCAGAGAATAGCTCTGTCCTATAAGATCGTTCATATACATATTAAGCTGCTCTTCATCAGACCAGTCATCATTCCATGGTTCATTTGTAAATACATCCTTAAACAGCTTCTTGATCTGGGCTTTTTCGTTTAAGCCAATCCTTTTTAATTCATACATTTAACTTCCCTCTTTTTGATTACCATTGATTCTTTCCTTTGAACTTCTTCATCTGCTTTGCCCATTTCGATATCTCTTTCTTCATGGCATAGTTTCTGGTGTTCTCAGCCCCTAAATTTTTATAGAGTTCATATCTTTCCAAAGTCAGTTCTCCGCTCTCTATAGCCGCCTTGATCGCACAGCCCGGTTCGGTGTCGTGCCTGCAGTCACTGAACCTGCACCTGCTCTCAAGCTCCACTATATCCGAGAATGTTTCATCTATCCCGTCTTCGGTTGCAGCCATTCCTACTTCACGCATACCGGGAGTATCTATAATGCATACTCCGTTTTCCAGCATTATAAGCTGCCTGTGCGTGGTAGTATGTCTTCCCTTTGAATCATCCTCTCTGATCTCTGATGTCTTCATTGTTTCTTCACCGGTGATCGCATTTATGAGTGTTGACTTGCCCGCACCGGAAGAACCCATAAGACAAATGGTCTTTCCCGGCACGAAGTATTCACTTAGCTCATCCAGACCTATCTGATATTTTGCAGAGATGGCATGAACCCTGATATCCTCCGATATGGTTTCTGCTTCCATTACATATCTTGCAGCCTGAGGACATAGATCAGATTTTGTCAGAACCACTACGGGAATGCTTCCTCCCTGTAATGCGATACTTGCATATCTAGCGATCCTGTTATAACTGTAGTCTTCATTAAGCGAAGTAATGATAAAGCAGTAGTCCGCATTAGCAACCATATACTGCATCACTCCCGTTTTTGCCTGATCCGGTCTTTTTAGAAAGCTTGATCTTTCACATACGGAAAGTATAATCGAATCCCCTTTAGGATTATACTGAAATGTCACATAATCACCTACAACAGGCCATTCTTCCTGGTCCTTTTCATAAAAGCTTCCCTTAAGCTTTGCCGGTATCTCCTTTTCAAAGAAGCGGATCTTAAAACTGTTCTTTTGAACTTCGCATATCCTTCCCAGCTTTTCAGCATGAAGCCACTGGCATGACAGCTTAAGAGGCTTGTAGTAAGGAAAGTTCTTTGTAAACTCTTCTATCTCTTTTTCGTCTTCACAGGTTTCAAAAACTTCCGATTCATAAAATGTTCCGTGGATATTTTCAAACCCTTCGTTCAAAGGATATGCCATGAACGGTTCACAGTTGCCAAATTCCGGATGAACGATACCGAAGTTATCGCATGTCTTAAAACCATGCTTCGGATAATAATCCGGTTCTCCCAGTATGACTATCCCTTTATATCCGGCCTCTTTAGCTATCTTTATAGTCTCTTTTAAAAGCATGCCCCCTATTCCCATGTTAAAACATGTCGGTTCCACGGCAAGCGGTCCGAATGTAAGGACTTCATGAACAGTATCACCGTCAATAACTTTTGAGATACTGTAAAATATCGCTCCTACAATACGACCGTCAAGTTCAGCTACTCTGCTCAGCTTAGGCAGATAGTCCCTGCTGTCTCTTAACTTATGGACCAGAAGATGTTCATTGCACCCCGGTCCGTTAATGTTATAAAACGCCCTCAATACCATGTGTTCGGTATTATAGTAATCCTTGCTCGTTTCTTTTCTGATAATAATATTATTCAATTTCTTATATCTCCTTTTTCACATACAATAATCAAACTATGCAGCGGTATGGAGATCTCTTGCTTAGGTTTTTTGCCCGATTTTGGGCATAAGAAAACCGTGACTAAAGCCACGGTTTAAATGATCATTATTGATTCCTTAGATCAGATATCATAAACCGAGGTCTTCATACCATATTCAGTTACAATCTCAATTGTTAATACATGCATTAATGATTACCTCGCTTTCTTCAAGATTTATTACGGTGTCATTCTATCAAAAGAAAACAGTCCCGTCAACAATTATTATATCTGTGTAAGTGAAAAACCAAAATAATTCACGCAGTTATTGTAGCTTATATCCTTTACGATCTGTCCGAGGATATCGTAATCTAGCGGGAATTCTCCGTTTTCAACCATATCACCAATCATGTTGCAGAGTAAGCGTCTGAAATACTCATGCCTTGTATATGACAGAAATGATCTTGAATCTGTCAGCATACCTACAAAGCCTGACAGATTTCCCAGTGCTGCAAGAGACTTAAGCTGATCTGTCATTCCGTTCTTATGATCATTGAACCACCATGCGCTTCCCTGCTGTATCTTTGCCACAGCTGTTGAATCCTGGAAACAGCCTAGTATTGTTCCTATGGCAGCATTGTCTGCGGGATTAAGGCTGTAGAGGATTGTCTTTGGAAGGCCACCGTTTTTTTCTATAGCATTTAAAAAATCGCTCAGCTCACCCGAAGGGGTATGATCATTGATACAGTCAAATCCCGTATCGGGTCCGAGAGCATCAAAGCGTAACCTGTTATTATCACGCTTGCATCCGTAATGAAGCTGCATTACCCAGTTTCTTACTCTGTATTCGCCTGCCATTGCCTGCATGAACGCATATTTATACTTAAGCTCGTCTTCGCGTGAGACTGTACCTCCACACATGCGCAGCGCAAATATCTTTTCGATCTCTTCGTTTGAAGCCGGAGCATACATCACATATTCAAGACCGTGGTCTGATACCCCGCACCCTCTTTGAGCAAAATAGTCCATCCTGATTCTCAAAGCCTTAATGACATCTGAGAAGCTTTTTATATCAACCAGACTTACATCTGAAAGCTTTTTAATATAGTCGGCAAAATCCGGCTTTTCGATATTCATGGCTTTATCGGGACGCCATGCCGGAAGAACCTTTACATCAAATGTCTCGTCATTTCTTATCTCATCATGATATTCAAGAGAATCGATGGGATCGTCTGTTGTGCAGATCAGAGTGACGTTTGACTTCTTTATGATATCCTTTGCTCCCATGTCAGGTCTGTTAAGAACTTCATTGCATGTATTCCATGCCTCTTCTGCAGTCTTGCTGCTTAAAGGCTTGTCAAAACCAAAGTATCTTTGAAGTTCAAGATGACTCCAGTGATAAAGAGGATTGCCTATGGCTTTGCCCAGACACTGAGCCCATTTCATGAATTTCTCCCTGTCAGAGGCATCTCCTGTTATATATTTTTCCTCAATACCGCATGAGCGCATAAAACGCCATTTGTAATGATCTCCTCCGAGCCATACCTGTGTGATATTCTCAAAATGTCTGTTCTGAGCTATCTCCTTTGGATTTATATGACAGTGATAATCTATGATCGGAGCATTTTTTGCATAATCATGAAACAGCCTGGACGCTGTCTGTGTACTTAGCAGGAATTCATCATCCATGAATTTTTTCATAGTATGTCACCTCTTTAAACATGTATATTACCATTAGTATACTAGCATACATGTTGATCAATCAAGTATTAATCCGGCTAAAAAGCCCACTATCTCAAAAATTATCACTCCCATGACAATACTGAATATGTTGGCAAATATCGCAAAGAAGAAGTTTTTCTTCGTGCTTACCTCATCATATCTGTTTACCAGCCGCTTCCTGTATATGAGTCCTTCTGTGATCATAATGATTATCTCTGCAACAGGGACCACAAGTATCAGAAATAGATCCGCTCCATGATAGTCAAAACTTATGATGATCGCATTTAAAAACAGCTGTGTGATCGTATTTGCTATAAGAAAGCATGGAATATTCTTTTTGTTAAACAGGCCAAATATAAGAAGTGCCAGTCCTTCAAGGATTATTGTTGCCAGGTAGCAGCATAAAGCAAACAGGACATACCCTTTTGCTCCGGCCAGCACATTTTCTTTCAGTTTGCCGCTTTCAATATCATAAGTGCACTCGGCATTGAATTTCTGCTTTGTTATCTCATTGCTCACATAAACCTGACCATCCAAAGATACAACTATTATCTTAAAAGTGGACGGGACCATGTATGTAAAATTATACTTATTATCAGCGTTTGACTTAAAATACACCGATGTTACCGGATTATCACTAAAGAATCTCCATCCGTTTTCTTCATAGCCTGTCAGAGTCTCAATAGCTTTAAAGTCATTGATGTCAGTATCATCTTTTGGCTCAAAACTGTTCCTGTGTCCTTCATGATCAACAAGCAGACCTACATAATAATCCTTCGGCGCATTCCTTATCTCAACGCTGATACTGGGTTTTGGACCTATATCGGCATGAGACGGAAAAGATAACGCCATAAAGGCTGTCAACATTATGAATAACGAAAGGATCATCCTTTTTGTTTTTTTCATAAAGTTCATCACTTTCTGGGCACGTGCTGCCCGCTAAAGTTTACAACTGCGATCAGCTTATCCTGATCATCGGTTATCGTAACATCATAGAAGCATGTATTCCTGCCGTCCTTTAATAGCTTTGCTTCGGCATAAAGAATGCTTCCTTTTGATGCTGCCATAAAGCTTGCCTGTCCCACCACGCTCACTGTTGCATATTCCTTGTCATAGTTTGACGCCACGGCAAATGCAAAATCGGCTAGAGTATATATGGAACCTCCCATTACCCCACCATATGCATTCCTGTGATCATCGGTTATCCTCATGCTGCATTTCGCATAGTTTTCTCCGATCTTTTCTATATATGCACCGGATAAAACAGTAGCATACCTGTCATTTGCAAATATCTCTCTTGCTTCTTCAATCGTTCCCATTTTCTTGCCTTTCATCGTTAATTGATATATATCCGATATAATTCATTAACCGCTTCTGTGTCAAGTAAAAAAGAAAACAATAAGCATATTCTTAGCATAGAAGACGCTTATTTTCGTATGATATAATCTTTTTACACTGTAAACTGCATATGTATGGAGGAAAAACATGTCAAAATATTTTGTGGATTGCAAAGTAAATACTTCGGGAGACGGTTCCCAATCTTCTCCTTTTAAGACCATATCCGAAGCGGCAGACATCGCTGTCGCAGGTGATGAGATAATCGTTGAAGAAGGCATATACAGAGAATATGTCGATCCGAAAAATGCCGGTCAAGAGGATGCAAGGATCGTATACAGATCAAAAACACCCTTGGCAGCAACCATAACAGGTGCCGAGATAGTCGATGACTGGACAGAGGTTGAACCTCATGTTTGGCTGGCAAGGATAGACAACAGCATATTCAATTCCTATAACCCGTATACTACGAAAGTTTCGGGCGACTGGTTCGATGCAAATTTCACTGCTCATACCGGCGATGTCTTTTTGAACGGCAAATCCATGTATGAAGTAAATAACCTTGAAGGTGTCAGATCTCCAAAGATCAATCTCTCTTCATGGGATAAGGACTTCACGGTTTATACATGGTACGCCACACAGGATGAAGAGAAAAACGAGACCCTTATCTATGCTAACTTCCAGGATACTGATCCAAAGGATGCAACAATCGAGATAAGTGTGAGAGAAAACTGCTTCTATCCTTCAAAGGAAGGTGTCGGATACATAACACTTGACGGCTTTACCGTGTGCAAGGCAGCAACCCAATGGGCTCCGCCGACAGCATATCAGGAAGGCATGGTAGGCCCTCACTGGTCAAAGGGATGGATCATCGAAAACTGTGATATATCGGAATCAAAGTGCAGCGGCATCTCACTCGGCAAATACAAACAGGAATACAACGATAACAAATGGCTACACTGGAAGTACAAAGACGGAACCCAGACAGAGCGTGACTGCATCTGCCAGGCTCAGATAGACGGCTGGAGCAAGGAAACGATCGGTTCACACATAATCAGGAACAACAACATCCATGACTGCGGACAGACCGGCATAGTAGGACATCTAGGAGGTGTCTTCTCGATAATCGAGAACAATCATATCCATCACATAAACAACAAGCAGAATCTTGCGGGCGCAGAGATCGGCGGTATAAAAATGCATGCCGCCATAGACGTTATCATAAGAAACAATCATTTCCATCACTGCACGCGTGGTCTTTGGCTTGACTGGCAGGCACAGGGTACCAGGGTAAGCGCAAACCTCTTCCATGACAATGCTCTGCCGTATGACTATCTGCTAAGAAAGGAGAATCTTGCAAATCTCGGTCTTGGTGAGGATATCTTCATTGAAGTAAGCCACGGTCCGACACTGCTTGATAACAACATACTTCTTTCAGACAGAGCGCTTAAGCTTCCCACACAGGGTGTTGCGATGGTCCATAACCTCATTGCGGGATCCCTTACAGCGGTAGGCAGAGGTGTCGATAACGGTGCAAAGACTTTAAAGTCACCCAGATATACTCCTTATCATGTTCCTCACAGAACGGAAGTTGTCGGCTTTATGACGATACTTCACGGCGACATGCGTTTCTACAACAATATCTTCGTTCAAAGAAAGTTAAGAGAGAACATGCTCAAGCTCGGTGAAGGGTTCAAGGATGATGAGTGGGATGACGGCAACATGATCGCAGGTACGATCCCCTACAGCGGATATATGACTCAGGAGATGTGGGAAAAGGAATTTGAAGGATACTGCGGTATGGGATGCGAACCCAGTGACAGATATTACATCCACCTTCCCGTATGGACAGGAGGAAACGTATTCTTTGGCGGTGCAAAGCCCTGCGATATTGAAAAGGATTTCTACGAAGATACAGAACACGAGATAGTTCTTGATCTTACAGAAAACAACGGAGTATGGAAGCTTGAGACAAACCTAGGTGAGTACCTGCCAGGCAAAATGTGCAAGCTCATAAACACAGATACGCTCGGCATGGCATTTGAACCGGAGCAGAGATATGAAAATCCTGACGGAAGCGATATCGTATTTGACTGTGACATAAACGGTATAAAGAGAGGCGATTGCGTTATCGCCGGTCCATGGGCCGATACGGAATGCAATTTCATTTACTAGGATAAAATAAAACGAAGAGTCTTTAACGGCTCTTCGTTTTATAATGTGAACAGTATTTACTTAACATGCATTCTTCGCATTTGGGACGGTTTGCGATACATATAGTCCTGCCAAGCCTTATGATGTGGATGTTATATATTATCCAGTGATCCTTTGGAAGCTTCTTCATCAGATCAAATTCGATCTTTACAGGATCGACCTCTTTTGTCAGTCCCAGCAGTCCCGAGATACGCTTAACGTGTGTATCCACCACGATACTCTGTTCATTATAGATATTTCCCCTTATGACATTGGCCGTCTTTCTTCCGACTCCCGGAAGGGATGTCAGACTGTCTATGTCTGAAGGTACTTCACCCGCATACTTATCAACCAGCATCTGACAGCAAGCGATGATATTCTTTGCCTTGTTGTGATAAAAGCCCGTGGATCTTATATCCTCTTCAAGCTCCTTAATATCTGCCTTTGCAAAGTATTCCACACCCGGATACTTTTTAAAAAGATCCCTCGTAACAATGTTAACTCTGGCATCAGTACACTGAGCACTGAGTATCGTAGCTATAAGAAGCTGCCATGCACTGTCATGATCAAGATAGCACTTGTATTCTGTTCCGTATGCCTCATCGAGAGCATTAAGTATATCGCTTACTTTCTTACTTGTCATATACCTCTATATAATCCTCGCCGCCTAAGACGTCCAGCTTGCCCTTACCACTGTGAAATGCGTTGGACATGACTTTTTTGCTGTTAACAAAATCCGCTTCGTTCTCCTGAATGCTCTTAAGGATACTCTCCTCGCAGCATAAAGCCTTAAGCACATCATGCGCAAGTTCTGTATTCTGGCACTCTTTTGTAACAAAAAGCCACTCGCCTGAATTTATTTCACGCTCATAAGGACCGTCACAGACTCCCCATTTGTCCCCTGCGGACAGCCTTTTATCGGTAGTAAGTGTCTTTGTCAGCCAGTCACAGTCCGCATAAAATCCAAACACGGTATTGGCCGCCTTATCTGATGCGTAATCATATGCGCTGTCAAGAACACGTATATCCTTTCCGGATTTTTTCTTCATGGCGATAAGAGTATCATCCAGTGTATGCTCATCCTTTATAAACGACTGGACATCTCTTCTTTCCTCCATGCCAAGATATTCGGATGCCATGGATTTTCTGTATACAAATGCTATCGGATTCAGTTTCCAGGTGATCGCTCTTAGCTTTCCGTCTGCATCTTTTACGCTTTCTGTGGTAAACGGATACATCTGTGAAAGATCATCCTCATTAAATCCTATCTCTTCAAGTGTCAGTATCTTATCCGAATCCAGATATTCGCTTATATATGAGTAGTCTGCTAAGAAGACATCCGGGTATTTAGGCTGTGGCTCAACCCCTGACTCCTGAGTCGTCTCTTCGGTTTTTTCCTCTTCCTTGGGTCCGTAAAGACATGTGTCTATCGTATTTTTGTATTCCTCGGGTGTTAGTGTTATAAGCTCAACTTTATCCCGAAGATCAGGATGAGCAGAAAAAACATACTCCATCCTGTCTGTCATCTCATCAGTGTATGAATATATGCAAATCGTTGCGGGAACCACTTCAACATCCGCTTCGGCAGGTGCGGATCCGCATCCTGTTAATCCCGCTGCTGCCAAGCATGCGCATAATATCAAACATAAACTAATCTTTCTCATTTAAATAATTCCTTAAGTATATTCTAGTCAAGTTTGGATTCAAGATCCTCAAGCGATTTATATCCGTAGAGAAGCGCCGTATTGGTCATTATCTCTTTGGCCAGGTTGTTCTCCTTATTCACATGGTCAACGACATATCTGCCGTATAACTCAAGAGTCTCAGGTGAATAAGTCAAAAGCTCGCCTCTTAAATATGTCTCATATGATGTATCAAAAGGCGTATCCTCATATGTATGAATCTTTCTTGCCGTTCCTGCTACCTTTGGATAATCCTCGGCAAAATCTTCCATAAATCCGACCTGGATCTTTACTATCTCTTCCACTATTGCCTTTGTCTGATCATCCTTCTTGGGAAGCTTGTCGGCTATCTGGGCGTAATGATCGGGAGCTGTGCTCTCCTCCATACGCGCATATTTCTCGGTTATAAGATTCCATCCGTTTTCGCTTGCCTGCTTCATGTCCGCAAGAAAACTCTCCAGCATATCTATGCTCCATGTCAGATACTGGCTCTTTCTCATCTTTGAGAATGTATCCCAGTTATCCTGACAGTCAGCTCTGCCGCCCTCATTTATCACCTTGTCAAAAGCTTCCCATTCAGCTACGACTATCGCATCGACAAGATCGGCATGCCTGTTCTTCATACTGTCGGCTTTGACGTTGGTCTCATCCGGCAGATAGTTGATGCTAGTTGCTATCTCCTGTCCGTAAGGCTCCAAAAAATAGGGATCTCTTCTGTTAAATGCGATGACATGACCCTGATTCTTTAACTCATTAAGTACAAGCTGAGCGATGATCTCGATGCTTGCACTGATATTGTCATCATTAAGTTCCATATCAGATATGGCTATAAGGATATCCGTAACTTCGGGAAGTATAGTCAATCTTGTCGAAGCTGCCTTCATGAGCCATTTCTTGTAAGGAGCATATTTCTTGTTGAGTAAGAAGAGTACATGCAGTGTATGCTCCATGAATTCGGCAAGATACATCTGGGCTGTGACCTTGTCGCCTCTCTTTAAGCATCTTGAGAAATTATACTGACCGGTCTGTGACATGCGTACCAGTTCGTAAGCCAGCTTTCTTCTGTATACTCTCTCCGGATAATATGCCAAAAGATCATTTCTCATGCTGAAGAAAACTCCGTCATCATCCTTAAAGATGGCGCCGTTAGTCGCTGCAGCAAGATCCTCTTCGGCTACAGTCAGCCATTCGGCTTCACTGCGCGGAATACCGTTTCTCATATGAAGAAGCTGTGAATAGAAATCTTTAACCCTTAAAACTCCGAGACGTCCCTGAGCCTCTCTTGTGGTCATCCTGCGATAGCCCATAAACTCAGCGGGAAGCTGTTCATAAGCTTCCTGAAGATCCTTTCCTATCGCATCATATGTGACATCATCAAGCCACATGCAAAAGCCCGGTCCCCAGTCATGATCCCTAGAAAGCTCATCATCATATCCGAAACAGTCGGAACCTTCTCCCACAAGTCCTACCGAGATCCTCGACTCGTACTTGGGGAATTTCTCATGAATCATGGGAGCTCCAACCTGCTCGTAATACATCCTGCAGATATCAAGTCCTCTTATATGTTTTTCTCTTACCTGTCCGTTTTCCTCTGCCATTTTAACCGCCTCGTCTCTGTTTGCTTTCAAAATGTCATAGTTTCCATTCTTCCCGATCTGCTTTTCGAGTGCATTCATTGCCTTTTCGTAATAATCGGCTGCCTTTGCATATTCCTTGTTCTTGAAAAGCAGTTCCGCATAAACCGCAAGTGCACCGCTGTAATGATAATCGTTCTGCCTTCCGTCATCAAATATGCTCATTGCCGTATCGATGCTTTTTTTAGCATTTTCAATATCATCAAGTCTTAACTGTGACTGTGCAAGATTGGTGTATGTTATCGCCTTTTCGATTATCTTGTCATCATAAAAATCTATGATCTCAAGAGATCTGTTCAGACACTCGCATGCGCTCTTAAAATCCTTCATCTCCTGATAAAGAAGAGCCATGTTATTGTTTATGCTCGCAAACAGAAAATCCTTCGGATCGAGTACCTCATTATATATTTCATAGGCTTTCTTGTAAAAATCAAGCGATTCATCAAGATCTCCGCTTGCCCTGTCAGCATTCGCTATATTAAGTAACGAGGTCGCATATGCCTGTGTGCCCACAAGTCCCTCATTCTCAAGAAGAGTCAAAAGCTCGTTGCTGTATATCTTTGTTTTGTTGAACTGGCAGCTGTCACGACAGAATCCTATCATCTCGTTTAAGAGAGTGATGCGTGAATTGTTGTCTCCTTCTTCAGAGGCCTCTTTCATCTTTTCAAGAAGAAATCCTTCAAAGTCCTTGTAATCAAGAGAATCGAGCTGTCCTAAAACCTCCGCTATATTCATATGTTCCCTCCATGACGCCAGATTGTTACCTTCAATATCCTGTCATCTATTTAAGCTCATATACATCAACAAACGTTCTCTCTCCCGCTTTTTCATATCCGGAGAGATTATCGTTTTTATCAACTATGTTATCTATTATAGCAAACGATTCGTCGCTGCGACACGCATATATTATAATGTCCTTTGCATTAAGAAGTCTTTCATCGTCTACAGGCTTATCCGTGTCATATGGAATGAAGTATATGTCCCTGTACTCCATGAGTTCGGGGCCGTCATTCCATATCATCCATGAATTGTTGGGATTATATATAAATGCCACTTCACAGTCTCTGTGAGATGCGGCCCATCTGACAAGATCCTGCGCACCATCGTAAAGAAAGAACACCTTGTCAGAACACAGTCCGTGTATTTGACAGATGATCGCCAGACTAAGTACCGCACAGGTTATCAGCCTGTTTGCCCTTACCCTGTCAAATACGGCAGTTATCGCCATTGTTACAAGAAGTATCACAAGTCCGTAGACAGGAGATTCATATCTGAGTGCTTCGGCAGGATTGCTCGGAGTCATTGCTGTCTTGCATACGATCAGAAAGTATCCTGCGGTAACGGTTATGAGCAGTACGATGACAGCCCTGATATGATCTTCGGGTTTTGTATCATTATCCTTTTCATCACTTTTTTTGAGGGTATCCTCAACGCTGTCCGAAACCAGATTATTGGCCCATCTTACTTTCCTTCTGTAAGAATAGAACATATAAAGAAGCAGACCTACCAGTGCCAAGATATAGAACATTCCGCTGAAGGTATAATCATTGAGCATCTGTACAAAGAAATTGATCCTGTCACCTGTGTTGGACATGTCCATGAATGCCTGTGTTGATTCGACTCCTCTGTAGCCGGAAAAGATATGTCCCAGACACGCCGGGTAATATATGATAGAAGCAGCCATTCCCAGGCATACACTTACTCCATATATAAATGCCTTTATCCTTGTATCCTTTTTAATGACAAGATATATGCAGACATAAGCCGTAACAAAGAAAGCAAATACCATGTAATAGTAATGCGTTAAAAATCCTGCCATTGTGACAAGAATTGTCGGAACAAACACCTTCTTTAATGTGAACTCATTATCCCTTATCGCTTTCATTGCAATAAAAAGAACAAGGAAACACCACATCGTTAACATCACATACATTCTTATGAATGTGACCGCACTTAAGAATCCGGGTGAGAGTCCAAATAAAGACAGCGTAAATATATCTGTTAAGAAGCTCTTTCTTCCTGCGATATCCGCTATCTGCCACAGCAGTATCAGACATAACAGATAAAAGAACAGATTAATGATCAGTCCCTGCCACTTTGAAAATATGCCTTTTGAGAAATAACAGACAATACGTAGAACAAAATAATAAAGCGGCGGATGAACATCATAGGTCTGGTTGAGCTTTACCATGCCGAGGTTTAACGACTCCCCGTCAAGGACCATGTACTCACTCCTGATCTCGTCCGTACTCTTCCACTCATGATCGGTGGGATACAGACCGTTTGTTACATCCGTCGAGTAATAAGAATAGTTTTCATCATAGTGATAACCCTGCTTCTTATTACAGAAGCAGACAGCCACTATCATGGATATGATGACTACAAGCCATATGCTTAGCCTGCAGTAGATATCTTTTTTATCTTTTAAATACATATCAATAAGCTTTACCACCACTTCTTGTAGGCAAGAAGAGCAGCCAAAGGAATGATTATCTCACACAGCTGGAGGAAGAATCCTGCACTGTCTTCCGTAATACCGCCGAAATGCTTCTGGGTAACCAGCCAGTAATAGATAAATGTGATCAATGCTCCTACTACGCAGGCAAGACCTACAGAGGCATTGAAGAATACCATGAAATATGCTCCTACCATTGCAAGAGCACCGAGTATGATTATCTCGATCATCCTTGTTACAGAACTCTCGGGAATATAATGAACACACTTGCTCTCTTTAGCATGGTTGAGTGTCAGAATTGAAAGACCGAACAATGCTCTTGACATCACAAAGCCGATAGCAAGGATCGGAATACCGTCTATTGGCATCTCGCTCCAGATACCGATATCAAGAAGATAGTAGCTTAAGCATACGATAATGGCAAAATATCCACCGTGGGAATCAGCTAGAATCTCCATCTTTTCTTCTCTTGTCTTGTGAGCACTCAGTGCATCAACAGTCTTGATAAAGCCTTCAAGATGTCTTCCTCCGGAAACTATTATCGGAAGGATGACACAGACTACTGCGGGCAAAAGCGCATAATTGCATAAATATGGCCAGCCCTCAGAACAGATGAATATAAGTCCGCCAATGATAAACCCGATCAGAGGAACAAAAAGAAGAATATACTGAGCCGATTCTTCCTCGTTCTTTTTCAGGTGTGCTTTCGGACTGATCGAATATTTAGAAAAAGCCAATACAAAGCTTTTAAAAATTGCGTTCATATGAATTCCTTTTATTCAATAACCACATCATCGGCAAAATCATTCCAGATAATGCAGACCCAGGTCTTTCCAGGTGTCAGCGGTATCGGATTGCCGTCATAATCGGTATAGGTAGCGGGAAGCGTATCTTCCGTTCTCTTCCAGGTGCCTTCTTTCATCTTGCCCTGAGTGAATACCTGTACCTTGTATCCGTTATCACCGTGGCATCCAAATGCCAGGTAATCATGTACGTCTCTTACTTCACCATGACAATACTGGAATACAACATTGTCAAACTTAAGCTGCTGTCCGGTAACTTCATCGATATGCTCGCCGCCGTACTGGAATCTGTAATACTTTCCGTCTTGAGCATTGTACTCGAATCTTGACTGGACCGTAGAGAAACCGTTTGCCTTTCCGGTTTCCTTTCCTCCGGGATATAAAACGGTGGCTGACTGTGCATCCTTGTATGCGTCATCGCCCTCTTTCATATATGTGAACTTGGGAGTATAATCCTCCCTCAACGTAGTCCTGTAACCGAACTTCTCAATATCCTCGAGCAGACCCTCTGTGTTTATATAAACATTGTGAGGTGCCTTTCTTTCGGATACTCTGTAAAATGTATTCGTTGCCGGTCTCTCGATACCGGAAACAGCTCCGCTTATGTTGTCGACTCCGTCAGAATTGAGATAATCGCCTACATAAGGTGTAGCCTGTCCGAAATGACAGTAGATACAGTCATACTCGTTTGCCAGAAATACAAAATAATCTCTGCAGCTTCTTATCGAACCTATCTTTTCAACATGTTCATAGTCTTCGAAGATGCCCATAAGACGTGTGATACGTCCCTCTACAGGACATTCATATATAATGGAAGCTTCACTGGTGCCTGACTGGGGACATCCCTCTTTGATGTTATTGAGCATGACAGCCAAAGGTCTGTGCTGCTGCTGTTCCCTGGTGCAGGGCAATCCTGTGAAATAACTGACTATATCTTCATCTACCACTTCCGAAGCCGGGTCTGTGTCAGCCTCGACTACCTGAGGTGTCTGTGTTACTTGTGTATTCTGTGTATCCTCAGCTGCTTCCTTAGGCGTCTTGCAGGCCGTAAGTGTTAAGGCAAGTACCAAAACAGCTAGTATACTTAATCTTCTCGACATACGTCTTATCTCCTAATCATATAGTAGACGCTATTCTACATGATTTTACAACTAAAGGAATAAAAAATCTACCCTTTTGGTGTATTTTTCAGAATGCACGGATCATTGCATACTATAACAATCCGGCTTTTTTGCATATTTTGATCATCAAATGTCCCTTGGGTATTGTCTTTAGGGCTTCTTCATCCACAGCCCCGCTCCTTATGAGACTTATCGAATAGACAAACATAGCAAATATCATATCAACAACAAGGATAAAGGCATTGGCATACCAGCTCAGTTCTGTATTTTTTGAAAAACAAACATACAGCTGTCTTCCGAGCTGATTGGTCAGCCAGATGACTGCACCCATGATAAAAGCACATATAAACGGAAGCACAAATGTCTTCTTTACCTCCTGTTCATACCCAAGCTGAGTCTTAAGCGACTTTCCGTTCATGATGCACATGAGCAGAGAGTATATAACATTGGCAAGACAGAGCGAATACAGTCCAAGATCAGTCTTAAGAAGCATGAACACCAAAAGAACTGCC
>JAEEUS010000085.1 GCA_016290615.1 Lachnospiraceae bacterium
GAAAATGCACATGCAACCATCTTCAAAGCCTTATCTATTTTAGGAATCGGTTCAAAGAATATAATTAAGGTTGAGTCAAATCCGGATGGAACATTACGTTTGGACAAGCTGCCTGAATTAGATGAAAAAACGATTTTGATCCTTCAAGCCGGAAATGTAAATACAGGAGCATTTGATCAGTTCGAAACACTCTGCGATTTAGCCAATGAAAAGAAGGCATGGATTCATATCGATGGAGCGTTTGGGCTATGGGCTAAGACAAGCAAGGAATATGCCTATCTTGCAAAGGGAATGGAAAAAGCCACGTCGTGGTCTGTCGATGCACATAAAACATTAAATGTTCCATACGATTGTGGAATTGTTCTTTGCAAATATCGGGATGCATTCTGCAAAGCATTACAAGCCAATGGAGACTATATCATTTACAGTGGAAAACGAGATGGCATGCTATATACAACGGCTATGTCAAGAAGAGCAAGGTCTTTTGAATTGTGGGCTGCAATTAAGTACTTGGGTAAAGAAGGAATTGGAACTCTTGTGGAAACTCTATGCAAGAATGCAAAAACCTTTGCTGAGCGTTTATCACAACTTGGATTTACAATACTGAATGATGTTGTGTATAACCAAGTACTGATACAGTACAAAGATGATGAGAGGACAAAACGTGTTCTTGAATATGTCCAAGAGGATCGAGTTTGCTGGTGTGGACCGACACAATGGAAAGGTAATATGGCAATTCGATTAAGTGTATGTTCCGGGGCAACCACAGAGGAAGATATTGAATTGTGCATTGATAGTTTTAAAAGAGGAATTGAATATGAAATATAGAATCAGAATTGCAGTTCCCAAGGATGAACAAAAGATAAGGGAACTGTTCATTGAAATGCTGCAGACAATTTATCATACGGAAGATGTTCAAGGGTATGAGCCGGGATGCCTGGACCGATACTGGATTAATGGTGAAGAGCACATTTTTGTTGCAGAGGATGAAGATGTTGTTGCTTACCTTTCAGTTGAAGTTCACCATGAATCGGATAAGGATTATATTTACCTTGATGATTTGTCTGTTACGGAAAAATATCGAAGTCAAGGAATCGGAAGTGCACTAATCCGTGAAGCGGAAAAATATGCACGAGAAATCGAAATCCCGGACATTGTTTTTCATGTAGAGAAATCAAATACAGAGGCATTTCGATTGTATGAAAGACTTGGATATAAAATATTCCGTGATGATGGTAGCAGATACCTGATGAATAAATCTGATTGCAAATGAAAATGCTGTACCGTTTTATGAGAAGCTCGGTATGAAGAAAGCTGATGATGTGATGCAGTACAATCATATTGAATGGACAGAGTGGACAGTGCGATAAAGCAAAGGAAGATATTATGAAATAAGGAGAAATAACGATGACTAAATCGGCCTCGAGAGGGTCTCGAGTTAACTACATAGATAATCTCAGATGGATGTGCGTACTTCTGCTGATACCTTATCATGCAGCAATGTCATATAACATCTGGGGAGAAGATTTTTATATATTTTTTGAACAAAGCAAACCTATTGCAGCGCTTGTTTTATTCTGCTCACCCTGGTTTATGCCCTTGATGTTCCTGCTGGCAGGAGTATCCGCCAAGTTTTCTCTTAAAAAGAGGGGATACCTTGGTTTTATAAAAGAGCGATTTATAAAATTGGGAATGACATTTATTCTTGGAGTTTTGTTGATAAACCCTGTGCTTAGTTACTTTGCTGATGTTACACATAATGGGTATATCGGCAATTATTTCGAGCATTACAAAGTTTTTTTTACAAGGATAACTGATTTATCAGGTAATGATGGGGGCTTCGCAGTGGCCCACTTGTGGTTCATCCTGGTCCTTATGATTATTTCTCTTGAGGCTTGTGTGATAATAAAAATAGTGGAAATAATACCAATCAAGAAGAGAGAGAGCCTGGGCCTGATTTGTTTTATCGTATTATCTTTGGCGGCAATAGCCACATATAAAATAAGACTGTTTGATAAACCGGTCCACACGTATTTCTTCCTGTTCTTGCTGGGATACTACTTCTTCAGCAATGAGAATTACATTGTGAAGTTAAAGGAATTGAAGTGGCTTATAGTGCCGATATTTCTGATTTCAGCGGCTTTAAATGTATACCTGTATGAATACACCGAGGGCTTCTACAGACTCAATACTGAATGTAGCTATTTGGCATTTATTTTGGGAGTGCCGGCTCTAATTTGCTTGGGTTCCCTGTGGCTTGACTTTAGAAATGATGTTACAGGCTTCTTCTCCGAAATATCATATTTGTACTACGTAATCCATTTCCCGGTACTTGTGTTTTGCCAGTACACTTTGGACCAAATCGGAATGAACCACACAGGGAATTTCTTTGTGACAATACTGCTTGCAGTTCCCATAACGCTGACGCTATGCATCATATATAAAAGTATTAAAAAGCACCTTGCTACAAAATAGCAAGGTGTTTTATTTTAAAAAAATATGCGATAATAGAAAACGAGGCAAAAACAGACCCACGGAGGCCGTAATTGAAGGAAATGATGGTATGCCCTAACTGCGGGGCGCAAATTGAAAAAGACATTACTAAATGTCCATATTGCGGATATATCAATAAAGAGGCGGCGGAGAAGAAGTTCAGAGAAGATCTGGGCGAGATTCAACGTAACATCGAGGAGACGAAGAAGGAACCCAAAAAGGCACTGGTAAAGGGAATCACCGGCGGAACAAAGGTGATACTTATTATTAGCTGCATACTCATCTTACTGGTTGCCTTGTTTTTTGTGTTGCTTTATATAGATACAAGAGATAAACCAAAGCTTTTTCTTACTGCCAAGGAACAGGAATATGCATCAGCGTACGTTCTGATGGCCGGGGAACAACTTGATGAAGCGTATGAAGAGAAAGACATACAGCGAATGGCGGAGATTTTTGATAAAGCATATTCTGAAGATAGGGTGTCAATCTGGGGAGTCCCTCATTATGAGGCCGGATTTGCATCAAGCTGTTATATGAAACTGCAGAAATGTCTGCCTAACCTGGATAAAGAAGAGATATCAAATCATGAGGCTGAAGAGATTACTTACTACTGCTTCTACTTCTATTACAGGGCCTATGGAGATGACGGAGCTGAGATTTTCGACCCCATAAGAGAGGATGAAATTTTACCAATCATAACGGAAAGACTTGGATTTACTGTGGAGGATATGGAGAGCTTCAGGGAAAAGGTGTGGTTTCCTCCAAATGTTAACAGATCCAAGGTTCACAAAGTTACCAAGAAATATTATAAGAACTATCATTAATGAGGTGAGATAACAGGGTGAAGTGTAGATACTGTGGAAGCAATCTTGGCCTGGAAGATGCAGTCTGTCCTTATTGCGGTAAGGTAAACAAAAAGGCGGCCAAATATCTTGCGGAAAAGAATAAATACCTTAACGAGTTTGAGAAGACCAAAACAGATGTCAAAGAGAAGTCGAAAACAGCCGGAAGAATAGGAAGATTGGCTGTTATCGGCGTTATGCTTATTCTTATTTTGGTGATGAAATTCAGCGTCAGCAGATATTCTGATGTTGAGTATCGCATAAATAAAAGAGAGGACATCATTGCTTCAGAAGTAAATAAGAACAGAGACAGCATAGCAGAAACTGTTAAGGAAATGGAAAAGAACAGGGAGTACGTGGCCCTGTCTTGCTATACGCTTAACTATCGCCTGAGAAGTAATGAGCAATATGATGACTATTTCAGAGTGTTTACGGCTGCAATCAGTTATAGAACCATTTACGAAGATATCATAAGCATAGTGACCGGATTTGAAGGATACGATAAAAAGACCACAAAAGATTGGTGCTATGATGCTGCGATTTATATCAGCGACTGGAATAGCTATGTCGCAGGGGGATTCTGGAATGACTCTCCGGATTCACCCATGCATGCAGGGGAACATGGGGCGTTTCTTGCCGACGCCAAAAAAGATGCACAGGACATGGTGCAGGTGTATTTTAACCTGACTGATGAACAGGCAGAATCCATGTGGACAATGGATAAGGAAGCTCTTGGGGAGCTACTGTATGAGAGCTGCAAAGAGCTTTATCCAAAGGAGGCGGCAGATGAATAAAGAAAAGAAGAGAAAAGATCCTGTAATTATTCTTTTGGATATAATAATAGTCGCGCTGATTTTTGTAACCCTTTATGTGGGGCAGTCATATGTTTTCTACAAAATCAGGATGAATGAGGAAACCTTTGCCGCGGATCCCGACAAAATGGCTTTTGAGCTCCAGAGAGGGGATTATGCCGGACTCATTCAGGGCAAGTACATGAATGAATTTAACGGAAACGCAGAAACTCCGGGTTACCATTCACTGGCGGATTATGTTGAAGCGGCATTTGCCTATAAAGTATATGATGCCAAGGGATATACGCAGGAAGCGAATGAACAAAAGGCTATCATGGACGAGGCCCGGGTGAAGATGGAGGAGCTGACGATTTTTGCAGACAAGGTGTATAAATGGTTAAATTGACAAAGCTAACGTTCATTAGTATAATGACTAATGGACGTTAGCTTATTTTGTTTATATTCTGTGCAAACATGGAGGGAATATAAGATATGACAAGGAAAGAGGAAATAATCTATGCAACTCTGGAACTTGCTGCAGAGAATGGAATGAAGGGCGTATCCATGTCGCAAATCGCTGATAAAGTAGGCATTAAGGCGCCGTCGCTTTATAATCATTTCAGCTCTAAAGATGAGATTATCAGGGAGATGTACAGATTCCTCAGAGAGCAGGCCCTGATCGGAAGTAAGGAAGACGCAGCCGACTATTCGAAGCTTATGGACAGGAGTACGGAGGAAATCCTGCTGAGCTCCATATCGGCATATATGGGAATTGTTTCAAACAAGAATATGCTTCAGTTCTTTAAAGTTCTTTATTCAGAAAGACCCACAAATCCCATAGCTGCATCAATAATTGTAGAAGAGACGGATCGCATGATTCAATTCTCTAAGAATATGTTCTATGCGCTTGCAGTTCATGGAAAAATGGAAAGTAAAAATATTGACATAGTTGCAATGACATTTTCACTGACCATTCATTCTCTCATTGATTACAGAATGGATATGTTAACATCCGGAACAGTGGATGAGTTCGGAGAAGAAGGCAGTCCTGTTCCAAAGAATATTTTGGACTTTGTGAGATGGTTCAGTTATCAGATTGGAGGAAGATAATGAACAGAAAACTTATTAACTGGATGGGGCTTTTGGGAGTAGGCGCACTTATATCTTATATGACTGCAGCGTATTTTTGCAGAGCCGCATTCCCAGGATATAATTGGATGGAACAGGCAGTCAGTGATCTTTCGGCAGAGTCTGCACCTTCAAGGCAATTATGGGATAAGCTGTCTGCGGTATATTCGGCCGGAAGTGTAGTATGCACAACATGTGTTGCCATATTTGTGTCGGAGAAGAAAATTTCCTCAAAAATTTTTCGCGTGGGTATATATCTTCTTGTTATAATGAGTTGGATATCAAAAATTGGATATCAGATGTTCCCTCTTGATGATGCAGGTAAAGCAATCGGGGGAGTTGATGAAACAATGCATATGATTGTCACAGCCTTTGTTGTGGTACTTTCGATAGCATCTTTTGTGACGCTTATAATAGCAGGGATTAAGAGAAAAGAGGTCAGGGGAATCGGAATCTGGGCAGCAATATTCTTTGCCATGCTGCTAATGGGACCTATAGGAATGGCCTCATTTCCACCTGAGTATTTCGGCATAGGTGAAAGATTCAGTATCTATGCAGCCGTAGGATTTGAAGCGGTTCTTGGCCTGTATCTCTTCAACGGATTTAAAGGAGTTGCTTCTTTATGATTCATAGATCCGGCGGAACGTTGGAACATAAAACCGGAATATATTTCAGTTTTATTGACAATGGGGGGGTGCAGGATAACGGTTTATGGAATTACGAAAAGGTCGGATTCAGGACTGTGGATGAGAATGACGAAGGGTTTATTATGGTATGTGAATTATGAGAGTGATCAACTATTTTGATAGCGATAAACAGAGCCATTGGCTAAGTGAAATCAAAAGAAGCGATTGGGGAGCTGCCGGATTTCTGCATGAATTGCTGAGTAAGGAAACATTCTTTGATATTACAGGTAAAAATTCAATAGTTCTGTTACTTACTGACGGTGATGAACTGATTTCATTTTGTACATATGCCGAAAAGGACGATATTCAGCCAACAGAGCTTACTCCGTGGATGGGATTTGTTTATACTTTTCCGGAACATAGAGGGCATCATTATGTCGGGCTCCTTATGGAAGAGATAGAAAGGCTTGCAATTAAAGACGGCGTGTCAGAAGTTTATATCTCTACAAACCATATCGGACTCTATGAGAAATATAGCTGTGAGTTCAAAACTGAAATGAACGACATGAACGGGGAACCGTCCAGGGTATATGTGAAGAAGGTCCCGACCAATGAATTGCTGATTGAACTTAAGGATACGGAGTGGCCGTTTGAATATACAGATCACGACCGCCGGATAGCTAGGGCAATAGTGTTTGATGATGCAGGATACTTTTATTTTGTTCGTGCCGAAAGAGATGATGATTTTGGTAGAGCGACGTTGATAGAAACTTCCGGTGGCGGAGTCGAAGCCGGAGAGGATCTCGATTCGGCGATTAAACGTGAGCTGAAAGAGGAATTGGGAGCAGAGGTTGAGGTCGTTTGCAAGATTGGTGTTGTCAGCGATTATTATAATCTGATCCATCGGCGCAATCTGAATAACTATTTCCTTTGTAAAATTGTTTCATTCGGGGATAAGCATCTGACTCGGGATGAGATAGAAGACTTCCATCTGTCAACTATAAAGCTGACCTATGAAGAATCACTTGCTGAATATGAAAAAAGACGGGAGACAAAGCTCGGAAGGCTGATTGCGAACAGAGAAATGCCTATACTAAAAAAAGCTAATGAAATTATGAGCAAACTTTGAGTATGGAATAACTTTCAGAATAATTGAGCAAAGGTAACGATGTAAGGTATGAATAATACAAAGATTTTGTTTTATGAAGAATATGAGCAATTTTATAAGATGACTGAGAAATCAAAAGCCTTTGAATCGTTTTGTAGAGATGCTTTCGGACAAGATTTTTCTCAGGATGGATTTAGCGATATAAACCAGATAAACAGAATTCTTCGCCATATTCCTTCAGGGAAAGATATTCATATACTTGATATCGGATGTGGCAATGGGAAGATGCTTGGTTATTTGCAGAACAAAACCAATGCATATATCCATGGATTCGATTATTCCGAAAATGCTATTGATACCGCTAAGAGATTGTTTCAAACCAAGGCAGATTTTAAACAAGGGTATATCGGGGAGATAGATTATCCTGCGGAACAATTTGATTTGGTCGTTTCTATGGATACTATGTATTTTGCACCTGATATGGAAAAGCTTGTCCAGCAGATAATAAAATGGCTAAAGAAAGACGGAG
>JAEEUS010000023.1 GCA_016290615.1 Lachnospiraceae bacterium
ACAGACCATTCGATAAAAACAATACCCTGCAGCGAAAATATATTAAAAATATACATATTTCTTTTGCAAAATGGCAGTTTCTTTATTGAAATTATCTGACAAAACATATATAATTTAATTATATTTAGATGCAAAGGAGTTATTTTTTTATGTTTGATCGAATATTTGCCAATTATCTGGCAGAATGCGGTAAGCTGAGCGAGCAGAATCTGAAAGACATTTTTGCCATCCAGGACAGCAAGCGCGTTCGTCTTGGCGTAATCGCTGTATCCGAAAAACTGATGTCAATCGAACAGGTTGAAGAAGTAAATCAGCTGCAGGCTGTACTTGACAAGCGCTTTGGCGACATCGCCATTGAGAAAGGTTATCTCAACAGCGAGCAGGTAAGCAGGCTTCTGGTCCTTCAGGGTAACTCCTATCTTGCATTTATACAGTCAGTCGTTGACAGCGGATTCCTTTCAATGGATGATCTTGAAAGCATGTTGGTCCGCTACCAGGAAGAGAACAACTTCACTCTTTCCAATATGGAAGATTTAAAGAGCTGTGATATCAACCGTATCATTCCCATCTTCTTATACGCCCATTCGGAAATGCTTAGAGAATTAGCATCTGTAACCATTCGTACTCTGGTCCGTCTGGTTGATTTCCATACATTTATAAAGAAGCCTCAGATCATAAAGGAATATCCATACAATGTGTTATGCGCCCAGGAGATCGGAGGCGATCACAGATTCCTTACTGCTTTCTCAGGTGATGTTTCAAAGAATCTTGTCGATATAGCGATATCTTTTGCCGGAGCCGAGAATATCTCATGTGATGAAGATACGGTAGATGCTCTGTGTGAATTTGTTAACTGCGTAAACGGTCTATTTGCTTCAGATATGAGCAATCGAGATGTAGATATAGACATGAGCGCTCCGATTGGCAAATGTGAAGAAGGCGTTCTCAAAGCAGACAGTATATTGTGTATTCCGATGATCGTATGCGGAAAACCCATTGATCTTCTGCTCATATTAGACCAGGATTATGCATTATAAGGGGGGACTGAACAATGGCTAAGATTATAATTGTAGACGATTCAAGAATACTGAGAAAGATACTGAATGCAACGCTTACTGAAGCCGGTCATGAGATTGTCGGAGAAGCAGGTAACGGTGAAGAAGTTTTAAAGCTTCTTGAAGGATGTGTTCCGGATCTTATCACACTCGATATAACCATGCCTGTAATGGATGGTCTTACAGCATTAAAGCTCATAAAGGAAAAATATCCGTCTATCAAGGTAGTAATGGTCAGCGCAGCCGGTCAGAAGAACAAGGTCATGGAAGCCTTAAAGGCAGGAGCAAGCGATTTCTTGCAGAAGCCTTTCGAACCGGAAGATGTCAAGCGTGTAGTATACAAACTTGTTTAGGTATTAAACCCGTAAGAAATATCTTACGGGTTTTCTTTTTATATGATCCATTAATGCTTTTGGCTAATATAGGAACAATAAAAAAGACTGATGTATTCATCAGTCTTTTTATTGATCAAGTTTATTTACTTTGTAGAACTTACAAGGTTCTTGGCGATCTCTTCATCCGAGTCATCTGAGTTAAACACATGCTTTCCTGTTGTGATCTTTCTGTCATATCCCTGGCTTATCAGATATTTATCAAACGAAGCCGCATCATCGATTATACCTATCTGCTCAAGTTTTCTTGAAACCGTATCGGAACCGTCTCCGGAATTTACCTCGATGTAAACTGTATCACCGCTTGCAGGCTTAGCTTCCTTTGTCGGTTCGGGCGTAGGCTCGGGAGTTGGTTCAGGAGTTGGCTCTGGTGTCGGTTCAGGTGTTACTTCAGGTGTCGGTTCAGGTGTCGGTTCCTCCTTAGCCTCAACCTCAGGCTTTGCTTCATCCTTATCTTCTGTCACAGCCTCCGTGACGGTATTTTCAGGTTCTTTCTTTTCAATGACTTCAACAGTGGGCTTTACCTTTTCTTCTTTCTTTGCACTGCCCACATCAGCGACAGTTGTGGAAGCCTCAACCATTCCGAGCTCTTTTGCTCTTTGCTTTATCATTTCATCGGTCATGGTCCCTTTCTTATCGCTTGCTCCCGATATGATGAACACGGCAGCCGTTACCAGTATTCCGATTCCTATTCCTCTCAGATAGCTTTTAAGATTCATGATTTATATACCTTCGAACAGATCTATTACAAGTTTTACTTCGCCTATACCGAGTCCGAGTTCCTTGGCGATGGCCATGTTTGACTTTCCTGCCTTGTGCAGCTCGAGTATACGGTCATTGCTGTTGGCCGTATTGTTGTCAGAGGCAAACATAAGATCAACATTACCGTCGGAAACAGGAGTCTTTTCCTGCTTTTCGGTCTTTGCCTTGGTCTTTTTCTTGCTTACAGGCTTGATATCCTGTCCGACTTCTATGACTTCAAGATCGACCTTTTGTGCGGGAAGCTCTTCAAATATAGCCTGTGAATCAGCCTCTTTTACTTCGTCTTCTTTCTTCTCTTCAGCTTTCGGAGCATTGTCGGTATATCCAAATACCTTGTCCTGCTGATGAGAGCTCTTTGTCGGGCTCACATAACCGAAGCCTTTTTCATACTTGTTTTCAGAAGCTGGTTCACTTGTTGTATTCTTTGCAGGTGCAGGTTCAGCAACAGACTCTGCGGCAACCTTTGCTGATTTTGTCAGCTGGTTGAGCTCTGCAGCCGTATTCTTTACCTGTGTATGCTTGTTATTTAACATGTCATACAAAAACATGACTTCATCATGATTCTTGTGTATCTGATCAAGAACTGTATTGGAATATTCATCGACCGCACTCATCTTTTCATTTGTTATACGGTCCATTGCCCTCTCCATCCTGTCTCTGTTTTCACTGACAGCTTCCTGGGCAGCCTCGTCGATACGAAATCTCGCGCCTTCGACCTCTTTATCCAAAAGCTCTTTTATGAGTTTTCTTTCTTCCTCTTCATCAAGAACGGCTCCTCCCTTAGACCTGTCAGACATAAAAAAACTGACGGTAAAAAGTATCGCCCCTGCTATAAGTACTATTATCTCTGCTGCATGCATTGTATTTCTCCTCAGATCTTCAGATCGAAACTGCCTCCCAGATAGGGTGCCTTGACCTGCTTTGGCTTCTCCTCTTTATTATTTGACCGATGTTTTCCGCCATCTCCGTCGTAGGAATTATTTCCTTTATCCTTTGCGTCAAACTTCTGGTTTCTGAACTCGCCCTTATCCTTCTCCTGGACCTGATTTAGCTTTTCATCCACATTTTGATCTATCTGCTTCTGAAAATTCGTATGATCCATCATTGCCCGCATATCCTCATGCTGGCGCATGGAATTATAATCCTGGATCCCGGTCATGGCTCCGTTTAAATGAACCGCATCAATACCCATACATTTTCCCCTTTATAGTCCGATCATCTTTACATTGCCTTCACTCTTTATGAACTTGCAATGCTGTACACTTTCCTTGATCATCTTGGATACATCCGATATGACTATCTGTGTTCCCGGATATACCGTATCCGAAACCTTGACAGATGCACCCTTGTCTATCTCCATAGCCTTTGACAGATCGTTCTGTTCTGTCTTTAACTCATCCTGTTCTCTTTTCTTTATCTTTGACAGGTTGTATATATTTCTTACATTCTCAAGCTGTTCCTCGCTCAGTTCCTGTCCGTCGTTTAGTCTGTCTCTTGCAGCCTCCATTATCGGAATGGCTCTTGCAAGGACCTTGTCTATCTCTTCTATCTGCTCGCTCACTTCCTTGTAGCGCTTCTTGGCCATTGCACTCAAACCTATCTCAAGGACGGTATTGGTTCCCATTTCGGATCCGAGTATCTTTGCTTCTATGAGGCTTGTAGCATTTACCTTTCCGCCTGAAATGAAGCCTTTCTTACCGCCTACATGTATCTCTGTTCCGGCTACTACATTGCTGTGCATGATAGAGCCGCTCTCGACATATCCTTCGGCTTCAACGGTGGAATTTTCAATAAACTTGGCTATTACATTTCCGCCTGCCTTGAGGTTGCCCTTGCCCATGCCGTTCATGCCTCTGGCTATGGTTATGTTTCCGCCCGCTTCTATCTCAGCGCCTTCAACAACACCTCTTACTTCAACATTTCCCTTTGCCTTTACGGAGAAGTTTGAGCATACATTTCCGTTTACCTGAACATTTCCCTCATATACGATGTTTCCTGTAGCAACATCAACATTTTCAACTTCCATGATGTTACCGACGAATACACGTCCGCCCGTGAGCATGACGTGACCGTTACACTGGGAATAAATCTCGGTGCCGTCTTCGTTTACAGATATGTTCTTTCCGTATTTGAGGATCTTTCGATTGACCTTGGCAGGCTGTATGGGATTGCCCATTATGTCCTTGCCCGGTGTACCCTTTACTTCCTTGGTGAGCCTGGCAAGAAGCTGCCCTTCTTCCACATGATTAATGATGTTCAGATTAAAGAAGTCGACAGAGCCGTCTTCCTTAAGTGTAGGTCTTACCTGCAGATCTGTATTAAAGAAATATTCTATCTCGGCATTTCTTCCCTGTACAGGCGGCTGACCGCTTGCAAGGATGATCTCCTGGTTGTACAGTCTGCCCATGAGATAGAAATCTATCGCTGCTTCATCTATACCGAATTTGACGCCCTTGAACTTAAGATCAGAGAGTATCTCATCCTTTGTTATCTCCTGACCCTTGTCTGAGGCACAAGTAAAACGACCACGGGCACACATCCTGTCGTCGTCTATTTCCAAGAACAGTTCCTCGTTAACGGGAATAAGTTCATCATTATTGAGCAGGACAACCTGCTCGCTCTCGAGATTCGAAACGGCCGCATTCAAAGAAGGCAGATCGTACATTATCTTATGGAAATTAAGATAATCGATTATATCTGCCGCCTCAAGATTCTGACCGTCCTCGGTAGGAGGAACAAGTCTTAAAAAGGTCTTATGATCCTCTCCTAAAAGCTGAAAATAAGCATTCACACTTTACGCTCCCGCCATAAATCCCATATATTTTCCCATTTTGTCCTTCATCCTGGTCAAAGCCTTGGTATGAAGCTGTGATACTCTTGACTCCGAAACCTCGAGTATCACGCTGATCTCCTTTAATGTGAGATCTTCGTAATAATATAGTTCAATAACTCTTCTTTCCTTTTCGGTAAGAAGGTTTAATGAATCCCTCAGTACTTCCTTAAGCTCGTTTTCCTCGTATCTCTCTTCGGGATTGGCAAAATGCGAGCTTCCCGTTCTGGCATTTGGAACATCGCTGCCCTGCTCCATGAATTCATTTAAGGATACGACATTGGTGATCTTAAGCTGTGACTGCCAGTCACAGTATTCATCCTGACTTATCCCGAGCTTTTGAGCGATCTCCTCATCACTTGCATTTCTGCCGGTCGTCGATTCTATCTCCCTTATGGCACTGTCTATCTGCTTCTGTCTCTGACGCACCGTTCTGGGGATCCAGTCCATCTTTCTTATCTGATCGAGTATCTCTCCCCTTATCCTTAATGAGGCATATGTCTCGAACTTGTTCTGTTTGTTAAGATCATACTTGTCAATGGCATCGATAAGTCCGAAGATGCCGTAGCTAACCAGATCATCATACTCGACATTATAGCCCAGATACATACTTAATCTGCCTGCGACGATCTTGACAAGCGGAGCATATTCCAGTATTAACTTTTCTCTTAGTTCCGTAGACTTTGTCCTGGAGTAGTCACTCCAGAGTCTTTCCCTGCCCTTCTCGTCCATCTACATAACCCCGTTAAACAAGACTATCTTTCTACAGGCGGTCTGTTTCCAAGATCCATGGCATTGCTGCCTGATCCCGTGTTTATCTCGCTCTCATCCTTCTCAACCACCGTTCCTTCAAGCGGCGGTTTTTCTTCCTCTTCTTCCTTTTCCTCTTCCTTTGGCTTGTTGGCTTCTTCAAACTTTACTATAAGTTTCTGAAGCACCAGTCCGAGGATATAGAATACAATGAGAACAAAAAGAAGTATGATCAGAGCACTCTTTAATGTGTAGCCTATCACAAACGTTATGATACTTGTAAAAGCTCCGGCGATCAGCATTACAAATGCCGGAAGAAGTTTAAGCTTTATGCTCATATCCGTTACTAAATGATCTTTCCTTCTCTGCCGATAGCCCTGATATGATATTCTCCCGTTGCAGGGAAGAATTCCACAGTACGGCCGTAGGTATCTCCCGTATCTTCTGCTACCAGCTTTATATTAAGCTCTTTTAACTTAGCCTTTGTCGCTTCCGCGTTTCTCTCACCGATCCTTAATGTCGGTGAATTTGTATTAACACTGAACATCTGCGCTCCGCCGGCAATCTTTGCTACCAGCCTTGATCTTGTTGCTCCTGACAGCAATACCTTTTCGAGCAGTTCCTCAATCCCCGTATCGGCAAACTTTGCTCTGTTGGTATTCTGGCTTATAGCTTTCGAATCCGGAAGCATAACGTGTACCATTCCGCATACCTTGCTCACGGGATCCCACAGGATCACACCGATGCATGACCCCAGTCCCATGGTGATTATGCTGTCGGGAGAGGCACAGACATTCAAGTCAGCCATGCCCACCTTTACTACCATCTTTATTCCTCTAATCTATCTACTGTATTAATCCCAAAGCCTTTAAGATCTTCTCATATGACTCCACATCGGGAACCATTATGAAGAATCCGTCGATCTCTATATCATCCGATATCTGTGACTGTATCAATAATACGTTATCACCATATATACCGAACTGGATCGCCGGAACACTAAGAATCGCACCTGCCATATCGATGGCAAGATCCGGCACCGTAGGATATATACACATATTTGTCATAGTAGAAAGCGCATTTAGATACGCTCCCGTGATAATGTTGGATATCTCCTTAAACGCGGACTGTTCCATCTCTCCGAACTCTCCGCTTGCATATCCCATCATCATCTTGGTGACAAGATGCATGGCAACATCTTTTTTAACAAGGAACAGTATGCTTCCGGTGATATCACCTTCAACACCGAGGTAGGCGCCTACCATTTCCTGTTCTTCACCACCGACAATCGCACCGACGTCTTTAAATTCCAGCAGCTTTACCTGCGGAACTTTCATGTCTACCTTGGCCTGCAGCAAGGATGCCAAAGCCGTAGTAGCATTGCCGGCACCGATGTTTCCCAGCTCAGCCAGTACATCAAGATACTGTTCGGTAATGCTCTCAATAGACATATCTGACATCTACGCTTCCTCCTTGCTCTGCCTGTCGTATAAAACAACACCAAGATCCAGTACGGAAACCAAAGTGTTATCAACCTTTCCGACTGCACTTACGAAATGGTTCTCTTCTGTGTTGTCATAAGGAAGCTTTTCAAGCTGATCTTCCTCAAGAGCTACCACTTCCTTGACAGCATCAACGATAAGACCTATCTTTCCGTAGTTTTCAGTCTTGATTATTATAATTCTGGTATCCTTTGTATATTCGATCTCTTCAAGTCCGATCTTCAATCTCAAGTTCATGATGGGAACGATCTCACCACGAAGATTGATCACGCCCTTTATATATGCGGCAACATTGGGAACTCTGGTTATTCTCTGCATGCGCACGATATTCTCGATAACGCTGATATCAACACCGTAGAATTCCTCTCCAACCGCGATCTTTATATACTGTGTAGCCTCAGAAAAAACTTTTACCTCGTTCATGTTCAGTCCTCTCTTTCATCATATCAGGGCATTGGGGTCGATGATCAGTGCAACTTCGCCATCGCCAAGGATGGTAGCACCGCTTATAACCTTGCTCTTGTTAATGTATTTGCCCAAGGACTTGATAACGATCTCCTGCTGTCCCGTAAGTTCGTCTATAACGAGACCTGCCTGTACGTCGCCCTTCTTTACAACTACAACGATAAAGTCCTCATCAGGTTTTCTTGTAGACTCGCAGCCTAAAACCTCATTGAGTCTTATTATCGGGATAACGCTTCCGCGTAAGTTAATGACTTCCTTATGCTGAACAGTCTTGATCTCATCGGGAACAACACTCTCGATTGTCTGGATGTTTCCAAGCGGTATAGCGTATTTCTCGCCGCCGATAACAACCATGAGTGACTGTATGATAGCAAGTGTAAGAGGAAGACGTATTGTCCATTTGCTTCCTTCTCCGTATACGGATTTAACATCAACCTCACCGCTGAGGGATTCGATCTTGCTCTTAACAACGTCAAGGCCGACACCTCTTCCGGAAATATCGGAAACCTGCTTAGCTGTAGAGAAGCTCGGAAGGAAGAGAAGGTTTGTTATCTCGGCATCAGACATGCTTGCTGCCTGTTCCTCTGTGATCGTTCCTCTCTCTATTGCCTTGTTCCTTACTGCGGCAACATCGATACCGTTACCGTCATCTCTTACTTCTATAACAACGTTGTTGCCGTCCTGATATGCATCAAGCCAGATGCTTCCTGTCTCAGGCTTTCCTCTCTCTTTTCTGAGAGCAACGTCGTTCTCTATGCCGTGGTCGGCAGAGTTACGAAGAAGATGCATCAGAGGATCACCGATCTCATCAACAACGGTACGGTCAAGCTCTGTCTCCTCACCTGACATGTACAGTTCCATCTTCTTGTTAAGCTTCTTTTGAAGATCCCTGATCATACGAGGGAATTTGTTTACTACGCTCTCGATAGGTACCATTCTTACCTTCATTACAGATTCATGAAGATTTGTGGTAACGCTCTCAAGATACTCTATCTGTTCATTTACGTTGTTGGTGCTCGCACCTTTGGTGGTAGCAGCACTTACAAGTGAATTCTTAGCGATGATGAGCTCGCTGACAAGATTCATAAGATCGTCGAGCTTTTCTATGTCGACACGAACAGTCCTGTTTACAACAGGTTTCTTCTTGTCCGCAGCCGCCTTTGCGGGAGCATTTCCGCCTCCTTCGGTTGTTGCAGGCTTATTGTCTGAAACAGCAGGCTTGTTTGAATCCTCTGTCTGATCAGCAGCCTTGTCGCTCTCAACAGAAGAAGCGTCAAACTCTACATATCCGCCTACAGCCTTCTCTATCTCTGAAACGTTTGTTGCAGCCGTGATGAGCTTGTCAGTATCGGATTCGGAAATGACGATCAGAGAAAACTCAAGATCGAACTTCTCATCCTCTATGTCCTGAGCTGAAGGATTTGATACTATGATCTCACCAAGATCCTCTATAGCCTTGTAAACAAGGAATGCTCTGGCAGCCTTAAGTATGCAGCTCTCCTGAACTGTAACAGTAAGACCTATCACGTGCTTTCCTTCCTTTACGGCTTCCTTCATTACAACAAGCTGAGACTCTGCGAATTTGATCTTCTTCCAGCTTGCATCCTCGCTCTGATCAGCTGCCTTTTCCTGTTTTGGAGCAGCCTCTTCTTTGCTCTCAGCCTTTGCTTTGGGTGCAGCATTTGCCGCATCTGTTTCATTTCCCTCAAGGAAATCATTGAAAGCCTTTATAAGGTTTTCGTTATCGTTATCTCCCTCATCTCCCGTGGTCTGGATATTGGTTACATACTCATCGAGAGCATCGAGGCACTGGAATAGAACGTCAACAACGGATGCATTGACTTTAGCCGCACCGTTTCTAACTTCGGAGAAAACGTTCTCCATGTTGTGCGTAAGATTCTGCATCCTCTTGTATCCCATGGTTCCTGCCATACCCTTTAAGGTATGAGCTGCACGGAATATCTCGTTGATGGTATCCATATTGCCCGGTTCCTGCTCCAGGTCCAATATCTGTGTGTTAAGGTTTTGTAAATGTTCTTTGGATTCGTCGATGAAGACGTCCAGGTACTGACTAACATCCATCTGCTTTTACCCCCACGCGTAAAATAATCTCTTGTGCTATCTGGTTTAATGTGACCGATGCATCTGAAAGGCCTGCCTTGACACAAGCTCTGGGCATGCCGTTAACAACACAACTGTCACCCTCCTGGGTAATTACATACGTGGGCTTTCCCGAACCTTTTAGATTCTTTATGCCCTCGGTTCCGTCCGCGCCCATTCCCGTCATGACTACTCCCACGATCTCGTCATAGATCGAATTCGCAAGGGATTCGTACATGTAGTTTGCGCACGGTCTTACACCTTCTCTGTATGCTTCCTGCGTATAATGAATCTTCGTGGCGTTTCTGTCTTTTACAAGGTTTAAATGATATCCCGCTTTCGCGATGTAGACACATCCCTTCTGAAGGACTTCTCCCTCCTTGCCCTCGACAACCTTGATCTCGCTGATCTTGTTTAATCTGTCGGCAAAGGATTCGGTAAATCCTTCCGGCATGTGCTGTACCAGTACGACCGGTGCATCCAGCCCTGAAGGTAAGAACGGGATCACACTCTGAAGAGCTTTTGGACCGCCGGTTGAAACGGCGATGGCAACAATCCTGCTGCCCGTAACCTTCTGAGTGCTCTTTTTAACTATGTCAACGATCTTGACAGTATTGACCTTGACCTTCTTTTCCTGGATATTTGAATCACAGACAGCTTCAAGTGTTGACAGAAATCCCTGCTGGAAGGATTCGTCCTTGCACTTGTAAGACCAGTCAGGCTTGTGAACAAAATCCAGTGCTCCGAGTTCGAGACAGTCGAGAGTTATCTGACTGCCCTCCTGAGTCGCGGTGCTCGCCATCATGATCCTTGCCTTGATACCCTGAGCCTTCAATTCCTTCAAAAGTTCTATGCCGCTCATCTTCGGCATGTTCACGTCAAGGACCACAGCATCATAGTTCTTGGTCTGCAAAAGCACCAGCGCCTCAGCGCCGTTTGTAGCTTCATCTTCTACAGAAAATCTACCGTCTGAATTGATTATATCATGTAACACCCTTCTCATGAGTGCAGAGTCATCAACCAGTAGTATTTTTTTCATCTGAATCCTCTCTCTTTTCTGCGGTTTTTCCGCTCTTCCTCGAAGATATACTGTATGATCTCTTCGCGCTCGTCATTATCCAGATTTACAAACTGGATACGATACTCAAATTCTCCATTCCTGTTGGGGATATCCCTTACGTCAAGGATCTTGCAGATTATCTCGTATTCCTTGGCTCCGCCGTGAATCAGCAGTTCGTATCTGCAAAAGATCAGTCCTTCCTTCTCGTATACTGCTCTTGAAGTGAATCTCATGCCTCCGCCTGATATATCGACTATAACGGCCTTGGTAGAAGGCAGTCCGGGAGGTGCCTGATAGATTTCTCCCTTTCTGTAAGCTACCACTTCATCACTGGTAAGCTCCCTTGTCTCCATATCAAGAGCACAGCTGTATCTGTAAAAATCCCTTCTCTGATATTTTCTCAGATTTGTCTGAAGCTCTACAAGGAGTATATAGACATTGTTGCTCTTATATCTGTCGGTGATACGTATGGTACTCTCATAAAGACCGTTGTCCGTATAGAAGAATATCTCGTATTCTCCGTCTACTGGAAGCAGTATCAGCTTTGTCTGCTCCATAGGCATAACGAGCTCTATCGTATCCTCGCTCACGATATCGTATATCTTGGTGGAATACACCTTTTCCCTTGTCTCTTCTCCTGAAACTTTTACCCTTCTTACAGCCTTAAGATCGACTCTCTGTCCGGGCTTGATAAAATTCTCCAACATAACTCTTCCCTAACCCTGTCTTTTTCCTGATACTATATGCGAGAAAAACGCAGCCATTCCGCGTTTCTTTATATCCGTTGCACTCTCCTTGTTCATAAGCCTTGCGGCTATGGTCTCATATGCCTTTGAGGATCTTGCATTCTCATGCGCAAGAGATACCGGCATCTGCTGCATGACAGCCTGGCTCAGCTTCTCATCCTCAGGTACGGCTCCAAGATATTCAAGCGGAAGCTTTAAGTATCTTTGCACTACAACATTTAGCTTGTTGAACAGTGCCGTTCCGTCTTCTTCCCTGTCTACCTTGTTTGCGATGACCTTTATCTTTGATGTCTCTGTCGAGAATCTCGGATGTCTGTTTAAAGCCTTTAAAAGTGAATACGAATCCGTAATGGATGTAGGTTCCGGTGTCGTAACGAGCAGTATCTCTCCGCTTGCTACAAGAAATTCCAGTACGGCATCACTTATTCCTGCTCCCGTATCTATTATGATAACGTCCGCCATCACATCAAGCTGAGCGAGGTTATTGATGATATATCCCAGATATTCCTTGCTCAAATTTGACAGACCGACTATGCCCGATCCGCCTGATATGAAGCCTATCTCTCCCGGTCCCCAGGTGATGATATCCGTGATGCTCTTTCCCTGATAGAGAAGATCGCACAGATTGTGTCTGGGTACGGTTCCGAACATTATCTCTATGTTGGCAAGACCAAAATCCGCATCAAGGATTATGACACGCTGTCCCATTCTCTTAAACCAGATGGCCAGATTTATGGAGGTGTTTGACTTACCGACACCGCCTTTTCCGCTGGTCACGGTTATTACCCTGGCAGTGGGCCTTACCACTGTATTATTAGCTTTTATTATATTTCTTAACTGTTCTGCCTGATCCAAGGTGCTTCCTTTCTATTTTACCATACAATTTGCAATTATGTAAACTGTGATTTAGACTATTCTAGCCCCCGAGTATCTGTTTTACGGTAGATTGAGGATCGAATCTGTCGATATCCTCGGGAACGTTCTGACCGTATGTAACATATGAGAGATCAGCTCCCGTGTAAAGCTTGAGATTCAGCAGATTTCCAAGAGAAGTCGTTTCATCGAGCTTTGTAAATATGATCTTGAAATCAGTCATCTCCTTATAGGTATCCGCGATGCTCGTAAGATCCTTGTACTTTGTCGTTGCACTGAGTACGAGATATACCTCGGGCTGAGTCTTTTCATCGAGTGCATGGATCACAACATTTGTATTGTTCTTCTGCTCCTCGTTGTGATGTGAATGACCAGCCGTATCCACGAGTATGTAGTCAAAGTCCATGAACCTGTCATATGCCTCTTCTATCTCCGCGGGAGAATAGATGATAAGACAGGGTATCTCTAGAATGTTTGCATATGTTCGAAGCTGTTCTGCCGCAGCGATCCTGTATGTATCACTGGTTAGAAGCGCTACCTTTTTCTTTTCCTCAAGACAGAACTTGCTTGCAATCTTTGCTATTGTAGTAGTCTTTCCGACTCCGGTAGGTCCGACAAAATATACCACCTTGGGACCTTTGGGCGCGGGTGTTATTATCGAAGTCTGCCCGAATTTTAGTATCATCTTCTGATAGATGTTTGTAAGGAAGTAATCAACGGGCATGTTCGGCTTGTTTGCCTTTTCTGCCTCTTCTATGATCTGGTTAGCGTACTTCTCATGAACCTCGTTATCGATCATCATGTTGTAGAGAAGCTTTGTGAGCTTCATCTGATCGTTCTCCTCGGTATGAGGCTCGCTCTTTACTTCTTCATTTACCTTTGAATCCTCGTTTTCAAGACGCTTTTTTATGAGAGTCTCGATGGAATCAAGCTTTTCTTCCAAAGCATTATTTGACTTGCTGTCAACGTCATCATAAGGAGTAGGCTGCACCTTTACAGGTTCTGAAGCCTTTACGCTTTCCGCCTTTTTCTGTTCTATCTCTTTTTGCTTTGCGGCAAGCTGCTCCAAAGCAGTCATTGCAGGCGGCTTGGCAGGCTGCTTTTCTCCCTCTTCTTCCAAAGCTACTGTCACTTCCACCTGAGGAGATGAAAAGAATGAGAATATTCCTTTTTTCTTTATCGTGCGGACATTCATTATAACGACATCAGGACCCAGTTCCTTTCTTGCGATGTCGATGGCATCCGCCTCGGTTTTACTTGAGAATTTTTTGATTATCATGCTGTTACCATCCCGACAGACTGTAATTCAACGTTTGATTCCACTTCATTATATGAAACTACTGCTATATCCTTGTAATAGTCTTCTATCAGTCTCTTGAAATATATCCTTACTATGGGCGAGGTTATGACAATGGGTGCCTTGCCCAAATTTTCAAGTTTCTTTGCTTCCGCTTCCACTGACTTAAGTATATCTTTTGTAAGATCAGGATCGAGATTTAGATAAGTGCCGTTTTCTGTCTGCTTGACTCCCGACATGATCTTCTGTTCAAGCTGAGGGTCGAGCGTGACAACACTCGATGTCTCGTTGGGCGGAAAGAACTTGTTTGATATGGCTCGTTTCAGAGCCTGTCTTACATACTCGGTAAGGATATCCGTATCCCTGCTCGTTGTTGCATAATCGGCAAGTGTCTCAAAAATGGTCAGCAGATCTCTTATCGAGATGCCTTCCTTAAGAAGATTCTGCAGAACTTTCTGGATCTCGCCAATGCCGAGAAGCTTGGGTGTCAGTTCGTCAACAAGTGCAGGATGAGAATCCTTGAGATTGTTGATGAGATTCTGTACATCCTGACGGGTGAGCAGTTCATCGATATGCTGTCTTATTATCTCAGTCAGATGAGTTGCTATGATGCTGGGCGGATCGACAACGGTATAGCCTAGTGACTCCGCTCGCTCTCTCTGTGATTCGGTTATCCATATGGCAGGCAGATGGAATGAAGGCTCATAAGTAGGGATACCCGTTATCTCCTCTTCAACATAACCCGGATTCATCGCCATGTAATGGTCAAACAGTATCTCTCCTTCGGATATCTGTATGCCTTTGATCTTTATGATGTACTGGTTGGGATTTAACTGGATGTTATCCCTTAGTCTGATGATCGGAACAACGGTACCGAGTTCAAGAGCTATCTGACGTCTTATCATTACTACTCTGTCTAGCAGGTCACCGCCCTGGTTGACATCGGCAAGCGGTATGATGCCGTAACCGAATTCGAGCTCGATCGGATCGACCTGCAAGAGTGAATTGACGTTTTCAGGCTGACGTATCTCTTCAGCAGCCACCTCTTCCGCACTGACTTCTGTCTCTATCTTTGATGTCTCTATCGTTCCCTCTATCATACGTGCACAGAGGATGAATACGGCTCCCATGCTGACAAATATGATGGGATTAAGAGGTGTGACAAGACCTAAGAATGCTATTACGGCACCTACAAGGTAAAGTACCTTCGGTATGCCGAAAAGCTGCTTGATGAGCGTATTTCCAAAGTCTGCCTCTTTCGATCCCTTTGTTACAAGGATACCTGTTGAAAGAGATATGAGCAGTGAAGGGATCTGGCTGACAAGTCCGTCACCGATGGTAAGTATCGTATATTTGCTTAAGGCATCGGAGATCTCCATTCCCTGTCTGGTAACACCCAGCGCGATACCACCTATAACGTTGACAGCGGTTATTATAAGACCTGCGACAGCATCTCCCTTAACGTACTTAACAGCACCGTCCATGCTACCAAAGAAGCTTGACTCCTGCTGTATCTTGTCTCTTCTGATCTTTGCCTCGGCATCTGTTATAGCACCCGTATTAAGATCGGCATCGATAGCCATCTGCTTACCGGGCATGGCATCAAGAGTGAATCTTGCAGTTACTTCCGCAACTCTTTCGGAACCTTTGTTGATTACCATGAACTGTATAAGTATCAGTATGATAAATACGATGGTTCCTATGATCAGATCGCCTCCGCCGACATATTCGCCGAAGGTCGATACAACGTTTCCGGGATTACCAGTCCTTAGGATAAGCTTTGTTGATGAAACATTCAGAGCAATCCTGAAGATGGTCGTGAAAAGAAGTATGGTCGGGAAGTATGATATATCCAGTACTTCCTTTATGAACATACATGTAAAGAGGATCGTAAACGCGATAGATATGTTAAGTGCCAGCAGAACATCCAACAGCCATGAAGGTATAGAGATGATGAACATAACAAATGCGGCTAGTACATATAAAGCTATGCCGACATCGGCCTTTGGCATCTTCACGTCCACTCCTCCTTTCTGTTGCATTTATTCTATATTCTGCCCTGTATGTGATATACGTAGGCTAAAACGTCCGCTACGGCGCTGTAGAGCTCCGGAGGGACCTGATCGTCAATATTTACATTGGCATAGAGCATTCGTGCGAGAGGCTTGTTTTCAACGATCTCGATGTTATACTCTTTTGCCACTTCCTTTATCTTTAAAGCCAGATAATCCTCACCTTTTGCTATGACAAAAGGCGCAGGAGCTATATCCTGATCGTACTTTAGAGCCACGGCATAATGAGTCGGGTTTGTGATAACGACATCCGCCTGAGGAAGCGCCTGCATCATACGACGCTGACTGGCTTCACGCATCTTCTGTCTGATACGTCCCTTGATCTCGGGATTACCTTCCTGGTTCTTGAACTCCTCCTTGACCTCCTGCTTGGTCATACGCATGTCTTTTGCGAACTTGAATTTCTGATATGCGAAATCCGCAAAGGCTACGATCATGAAAAGCAGCGAGATCCTCAGACCCAGGTTTATGACCGTCTCTCCGATAAAGGCTACGGCCTGGACTAAAGATACGTCATATAAAAGAAGTATATCGTTCTGTCTGTCCATCAGATAGGAATATGCCACATATCCTATCAGAAATATCTTTATTATCGATTTAATCAGTTCAACAAGCGAGTTGACTGAAAATATTCGTTTAAAACCATTAAGCGGGTTTAACTTGCTCAGCTTTGGCTTTAGCGGCTTTGCGGTAGGCTTCCACTGAACCTGGATATAATCGCTTATAAATGCGACCAGATATCCTATGATGAAGATGGGAAGCAGAATCACCAGAGTTCTTAAAGCCGCATATCTGAATATCTGCGTAGCAGCTGTTGAAGGTCCCGTCCCTCCGGTAAGATCCGTCATCTCAGGGATACGGGTATATACTGCATGGAACAGTTCAAGAAACTGTCTTCCCATGGTTGCTGCCCAGAACTTGAGTATGAGAAACAGCGCTACCAGTCCCAGTCCACTCGCTATCTCTTTGGACTTTGCGACCTGGCCTTCCTTTCTTGCATCATCCAGCTTTTTCTGGGTCGCGGGCTCTGTCTTTTCACCGCCCTGTCCGTCATCGGCAAAGAACTGAAGGTTTAAGGATATGATATACGGTTGTAGATAATCCTCTCTTATATCCATAGATCAAGTCATGGCATTTACAAAAACAACCATCATTTTTTTAATCTCTCCGGAGATCATATCTCCGACGATCGGCAGCATCCCGGCCGTTATAAAAAGCGTGCTCAGTCCGACCAGTACCTTAAGCTGCATGCCGACAGAGAACATGTTCATCTGAGGTGCCAGCTTTGTCATTATTCCAAGGATCGCGTTTAGCAGAAGCATTACGGCAAATACCGGCAGGCATATCCTGAATCCGAGCATTATATAGTCATTCAAAAATGTTATTATGCTGTTTAAGAGCTTTGTGCTGTCAAAAACAGCCTTGTTTATCGGTATCAGTATGAAGGTCTGTGCAAGAGCCGTTATCAGATATCTGTGAAGTCCTGTGATTATCAGCATCAGGGTTATAACGTACTGATACAGGACACCTGATATCGATTCCTGCTGATGAGTGGTAGGATCTACAAGGTTAGCCATGGACATACCTGTTTCCATGTCTATGATCCTTCCGGCAAACGCTACGATCGTTGTCGCCATATTTGCTGCAAATCCTATAAGAAGCCCCGTCATTCCCTCTCGTAAAACGATGACCGCATATCCCCAGACCGTGTTGTAGTCAAGTGGTGTCTTGTCAGGTATGGTCCCGTAGATCAGAACAGCAACAAAGAAAGAAAACCCGATCTTTACTCTGTTTGGTATCCCTCTCTGTCCGTAAAGGGGCGCAACGCTTATGAACATGCTTATGCGTGTCAGGACTAACAGAAAATATTCGAGGTCACTGACATTAATCGTATAATTGATCACTTATGACCCCTCATCTTATATATACACTGAAATCAGCCCACAGCTGCTCCATATATCCGACCATGTTGTTTAGCATCCAGTGTCCCAAAAGGATGAGTGTAGCAAAGATGGACAGGACTTTTGGCACGAACGTAAGAGTCTGTTCCTGAATGGATGTGATGGTCTGAAAGATACTAACTATCAGACCTACAGTCAGTGAAACTAAAAGTACCGGTGCCGCGGTTATGCAGATAGTATACAATGCCTCTCTGGTGATCATTGTGACATCATCTATACTCATATATACCTCACCTTAGTAGAATGTTCTTACAACGTTGCCTATAACAAGATTCCAGCCGTCCGCAAGTACAAACAGAAGTATCTTAAACGGCATGGAAATGGTCGTCGGCGGCAGCATCATCATACCCATACTCATAAGGGCGGATGCCACTACCATGTCTATTACAATGAACGGGACATATATCAGAAATCCTATGATAAATGCCGTTCTCAGTTCGCTTACGATAAAGCTCGGTATAAGTACCGAACTGGGGATGGCATCAACACCGTCGGATTCATCCCATTCGATGTTTGCTATATCAAGAAACATCCTTACATCCTTCATCTGAGTCTGAGGATACATGAAATCCCTCATGGGTTTCATCGCTCTGTCAAGAGCCTCGGCCTGATCGATCTGACCTGCATCAAACGGTGCTATGGCTTCCGTTCTTATGGTGTTGATCGTAGGTGACATGATGAAAAATGTTAAAAACAGCGTAAGTCCGATGAGCACCTGGTTCGGGGGTGCCGTCTGGGTGTTTAGCGCATTTCTTGTAAAGTGCATTACAATGATTATCCTTGTGAAGCTCGTCATAAGGATAATGAGAATAGGAGCCATTGCGATCAAAGTCAGAGTGATCAGTATCCTGAGCGCTCCGTTTAACTCGCCGTTTCCGTTATCGTAAGTTACTGTAACGGTATTTGCGATATTAAGCTCCTTAAGCTCATCGGTATCATCCGATGCACCAGGTTCATTTATATTTGTTCTGTCCTCTGTGGTATCCGTCAGCTGACTTCCTATGCCCTCCTGTCTCACTTCCACGGCATATGCATCAATTTCGGGATATATACACAATATGCCCACCATAAACAGTAGGCATATTTGAACAATGATTCTATTTATTCTTCTATTCGTCTTCATCTTTATCTTGTACATCATCGGCGCTGTCTTCGCTGCCTTTTACAAAGGATTTCTTAAAGCGTTCAAATACCTTGGAGAAGTCTGTCTCAACAGTCTCATCCTCGATATCCGCAAGCTCATCCTCATCAAGCTGTGCAAGCAAAGTAACCTGCTCTTTGCTGACAGCAATCGCAAGATATTGCTTTCCGACCTTTACAATCTGCACAAACTGAGTGGGTGTCAGCCTCATGGTCTCGATAACCTTCATGTTCTTTCCGATCATCTGGTGCTTCTGAAACCCTGCGACCCACTTGGTCACATATAGAGTTATAAAGAGCACCGCTACAAATATGATCAGAACGGTTATCAGCTGAACAGCCGAATCAACCCCTCCGGCTTTACTTAAAAGCATATCAGCCCACTACTTTCTTAACAGCTTCCAATACTCTGTCTGCCTGGAAAGGCTTAACGATAAAGTCCTTTGCTCCTGCCTGAATCGACTCGATAACCATAGCCTGCTGGCCCATAGCTGAGCACATGATAACCTTTGCGTTAGAATCTGCAGACTTTATAGCCTTAAGAGCCTCGATACCATCCATCTCCGGCATTGTGATATCCATGAGAACAAGATCGGGCTTAAGCTCGTTGTATTTCTCAACGCCCTTTGCTCCATTCTCTGCTTCGCCTGCAACATTATATCCGTTCTTTGTAAGGATATCCTTGATCATCATTCGCATAAATGCTGCATCATCACAAATAAGAATACTCTTTGCCATAGTTTCCATCTCCTGTTTCTTTATTTTATAATCTCAGTTACACGAATACCGAAACTTTCTTCGATAACGACAACTTCACCTTTTGCTACAAACTTTCCGTTGACTAAAACATCTATCGGTTCACCCGCAAGTCTTTCAAGTTCAATGATAGTACCGGGTGCAAAATCCAGAATGTCCGAAATGTTCTTCTTTGTCCTTCCGAGTTCTACCGTAACCTCAAGCGGTACATCCATGATCAGACCGATATTCTCGTTGGCCTGCATTGCAGTAACATTGCCGGAGAACTGTTCGAACTGTGCCGGCTGATAATTCATATTCATAGGCGGCATCTGATACATAGGTGGCATCTGATATCCCGGCATCATGTTCGGATCGTAATAAGGCTGTGCCGGTGTAGGATACGGTGGCGGTGCTGCCTGGGTAGGCGGTACTGCCTGTGTAGGCTGAGGCTCCGGTGCAGGTGTGGGAGCTTCTACCTTCGGCGGCTCATAGGCTGCCGGTTCAGGTTTCTTCTCCTCTGGCTGCTGTATGCCTCCTCCGAGGAATGTAGCTACTATATCTCTCGCGAAAGCTACAGGATACAGCTGAAGTATCGTAGAATCCACGAGATCACCTATCTGCATTCTGAAAGCGATCTTTACGAAAGTACCTGAAAGGAAATCTCCTGCATCTCCGCCCGGGAGTACGCCGTTTTCCATGTCGATCCTCTCAGCCTGCGGAGGCGATATGTCTATCATATTGCCGAGCATCTGTGAGAGCGATGTCGCAGATGATCCCATCATCTGGTTCATGGCCTCTGATATTGCGGACAGATGAAGTTCTCCGATCTCTCCGTCTATATTGGTTCCGTCACCGCCCATCATAAGATCGGTGATGATCTTTACATCATCTTCCTTCAAGATCAGGATGTTGGAACCGTCAAGTCCCTTGGTGTATCTGATCTGTATAAGGATCGAAGGATCCTGTCTCTCCTTTGACAACTCCTCCCAGTTGCTAAGTGAAACAACCGGTGTCGTTATATTCACCTTAGTGTTAACAAGGGAATAGAGAGTAGTTGCGGATGTTCCCATGCTTATATTGGCAACTTCACCAATGGCGTCTTTTTCAACATCCGATAGATTGTCTCCGTCTGCCGCAGTAGTTGTATCAAGCGGTTCTGCAGCGGGAGCATTATCTGCCGGCTGATCAGCTGACATTCCACTAAGCAAAGCATTTATCTCTTCCTGAGATAAGATACCATCCATGCTCCTATTCCTCCTCTCTTATGACTGATGTCACCCTGCAGGCGTATTTATCGCCACTCTTTCCGGGTGCAGCCATGAATTTTTTAATATTCCCAACGTATACAGGAAGCGGTTCATCGGCTTTTGTATCAAGCCTTATGATATCTCCGCACTGAAGTCCGGCGAAGTCGTTTACGGTTATCACACTCTTTCCGAGATATGCCGTGACCGGAACCTCTGCTCGCCTTATGAGCGATTCCACGTATACAGAAAAATCTTCCTCGTCATTGTCTTTCATCCTTGAATACCAGAACTTGGTATTCAGTTTTTCAATAACCTCCTCTATGGTAAAGAACGGAAGACATATATTCATGATGCCGTCAACATCACCGATGGTGATATTTAGTGTTACTATGGCAATCATGTCATTCGGTGCTATGATCTGCGCAAACTGAGGATTGGTCTCAAGTCTCTCAAGCATGGGATTGAGATCCACCACGTTTTTCCACGGGTCTTTCATCAGCTGCATGCAAAGCACCATTATCTTTTCAATTATGACCAGCTCGATCTCTGAAAACTCCCTGGTCTTGTCAATAGGCATGCCCTTTCCGCCTAACATCCTGTCGATGATCGCAAAACCGAGATTCGGTGAAAGCTCGATCATCATGGAACCTTTCAGCGGTTTGAAATCGACTATTCCAAGTATTACCGGATTGGATAATGCATTGGAAAACTCTGAGAACACTACCGTCTCGGAACTTGCCGTTGTTACGGATACGTTCTTTCTCAGGTAGAGAGGAAGGTTTGTCGAAAGCAATCTTCCGTAGTGCTCATATATGATCTCGAGTGTTCTCAAGTGTTCTTTTGAAAACTTTGAAGGACGGGCAAAATCATAGTTGCGAACCAGCGCTTCGTCCTTGGTCTTTATATCTTCGGCATCAAGCTCACCACTGCTCAACGCATTTAACAGGCTGTCTATCTCGCTTTGAGATAATACCTCTCCCAAGCCGGCTCACCTCCCGTCGTTTATTAGTTCTTTTCTAGCTGAACATGATGTCTCTGAAAACTATGTTGTATACAAACTTTGATCCGTACATCTGCTGTATGGCTTCAAGGATCTCTTCCCTTAATCCGTCGGTGTTGCTCTCAGCCTCTTCTATCGTGTGGCTTCCGACTACCTGGAAGATCTTGTCCTTGATCATATCCACGTTATCTCCGAGCGTCGCATTATACTTTTCATAATCAGGATCCTTGGTGTTTAGAGAAAGCGATATGCTCACTACACAGTAATGAGCTTTTCCGTCAGCACCCTTTGCAAGACCGATGGTCAGCTGATCGGGGATCTGATATACCTTGATATCCTCCATCGCAACTTCCGCTTCAGCCTCTGCTCCTTCCACAGAAGGATCGGTTATCTCAAGCGAAAGAGCTGTTGATATCCCATCGATAAGCTTTGCTGTCTTCTTGTTGGTACCCATCATGGTAAACATCATGATCGACGTCAGCGCCACATTAACGATAAGAAGCGCAAGTATCAGTACCGATAACATGTTTTTCTTCATAGATTCTAGTTCCTTTTATTCCTTACCTTACTAAGCTGTTTAAGCTGTTGTATACCTTTATCTCAATACGTCTGTTCTTGCTTCTGCCCTCAGGGGTCGAATTGTCGGCGATGGGAGCATATTCGCCTCGTCCGCTGTGCTTTATAGAAGCAGGATCGATACTCGTATTCTGAGTCAGATAATTGAACAGCGAAAGTGCTCTGTAGCTGCTTAAGACATCATTGTTCTCGTACTTTCCGCCGTTCATCGGCACGTTGTCCGTATGTCCTTCTATTTCAATGCCATAGAGACCGTATCTTTCGAGTATTACTCCGATCTGAGTTATCGTAGGCATTGCCTCCTGCTTAAGATCAGCCTTTCCCGAATCAAAGAGCACTGAACCTTTGAGTGTGAGCAGGACATACTGTGAAGTAAATGAAACATCCACTTCCCTTTCCTTGCCGACTTCGGCAAGTGCCTCCTCGATCTTTTCAGCCATCTGCTCGGATTCCTTAAGGCCCTCTTCTTCCATCTTGGCTGCAAGACTTTCCTCTTCATCGACCTCTTCCTCGAATTCATTGTCGATGGTCTCCGTGTTGGCTGCTGCTCCGACATTTGTTATGTAGTTATCCAGCTGATTAAGCTGGCTCATACCGTTGCTTATTAAAAGTCCGTCATCAAACGAGCTTCCGCCGCCTGAAAATATTGAAAATGTATTTGAAAACGAAGCTGCGAGTGCTTCAAACTTCTCGGCATCCATGTTTGACATGGAGAAGAGCAGAACGAAGAAGCAGAGCAGCAAATTCATCAGGTCCGCAAAGGTACTTTGCCAGGCCGGGGCACCGGCCGGCGGCGGATCTTCTTTGCGCTTAGCCATCCGCTTCACCTCCTGCAGCCTCATCCATAGCTGCCTTTTCTTTTGGCTCAAGGAAAGACTTGAGCTTTTCTTCTATGACTCTGGGGTTTTCACCTGCCTGTATAGACAAAAGCCCCTCTATGACTATCTGCTTGCCCATCATCTCCTGTTCATTCTGAACCTTGAGCTTTGCGCTCGTGGGAGTGCATATCCAGTTTGCAAGCAGAGAACCGTACAATGTTGTGATAAGGGCGACAGCCATAGCAGGTCCGATAGCACCGGGATCGTCCATGGCCTGAAGCATGTTAACAAGTCCTACAAGGGTACCGATCATACCCCAAGCAGGTCCCATGGCTCCAAGATCGCTCCAGAAATTGATCTTTTTCTTGTGACGCTCATCAACAGATATCATCTCCGTTTCCATGATACCTCTAACAAGTTCCGGGTCTGTACCGTCAACGATGAGCAGAATGCCTTTTTTAAGGAATGCATCATCCAGATCTCCGGCTGCTTCTTCGAGAGAAAGAAGTCCTTCTTTTCTGGCAACATTGGAAAGATCGATGATCTTTTTGATAACTTCGGGCGTGTCTGCAGACTGAGCCTTGAATATCAGACCGATAGCTTTGATACCGGCCACGAAATCGGGCATAGTATTACTCGCCATGACACTACAAAAAGCCCCGCCGAATGTTATCAGGGCTGAATTGAGGTCTAGAAAGTTAACTATTACGCCGAAGCCATTACCGGCAACGATACCGAATATGACTAACGCCAGGCAAATAACAATACCTAGTAATGATGCTAAATCCACGATGTCACACCTTTCCAGGAAACATATTACAATCTGTCAAAAATCGGCAGGTTGGCATAAATTTCCTTTCTATACGATTTTACTAAATTATCTATCTCTTGTCTACTTTCTTTTGTAATTATTTTTCTCCCGGTGGTCAATGTAACGACCGTATCGGGGGTCGATTCGACGGTCTCTATGAGGTCCTGATTTATTAGTGTCTTGGTGCCGTCCATCTTTGTGATCTCAATCATATTTGCGGTTTCCTTTTCTCAACTGCAAAAACAAACAGAAGTGCATCTGCCGTTTCCTGCAAATGCACCGTCTGTTCTATCAAAAAGCACAATCTTTTGTAACTACTCTATGTTATTATCTCTTCAGATTTACCAGTTCCTCAAGAAGTGTATCCGAAACGGTGATTATTCTTGAGTTTGCCTGGAAACCACGCTGTGTGGTGATCATATCCGTAAACTCTGCAGACAGGTCAACGTTACTCATTTCGAGAACGCCTGTTGTCATGTATCCGCCACCGGCCTTTACATCTGTACCGATACCGTCGAAATCACCTGAGTTCTGGGTTGATTTATAGAGGTTGTCACCTTCTTTTTCAAGACCTGATGCATTTGCAAATTCTGCAACTGCGATCTGTCCCAAAAGCTTACTCATACCATTGTCGTATGAAGCATATATACGGCCGTCATCCTGTATTGAAACACCGCTCATCTCACCGAGCTTACGTCCGCATCCGATCTTGTTAACATCACCGCTGGCTGCAGCGATAGTAGATGTTCCTGCGTTGTTGTACATTGTTGTCTTTGAGAAATCGATATCGATATCTTCAAATCTTCCAGCAGGCTCAAGAGAAGAAAGTGCAAGTGTAACGCCTGTCTGACCGCCTATGCTCTTGAAAGCACCTGTTGTTGTATCGTAAATCAGGACTGAGCTTCCTGTAGGTGTAACCTTGTCAGCTGTCATATTTGTGATATCCAGCCCGAAATTGCCGGTTGTAGTTAAAACAGTTGCAAGATCCGAACGTGTAACAGGATCAGTCGTGCTGTCTGTGACAAACTTAAGAGTCTGAAGTTCTGTAGGATCATCATAGTTGTATGCATCCGCCAAAAGATCCCAATCAATATTTGTTCCGTCAAAAGCAACCTTTGTTGCATCAGTTTTGTTAACGATGTGACCTGAACCGTCTATCTCCCACTTATCGGAAAGAGCAAGCTTTGTCTCTTTGCTTACTTCAGCACCACCGCCAAGTGTAAGGTTGCCGATAGGATAATCAGTATTTGTCTGATCCTTTATGGAATCAAGCTGTACTGTGTATTCACCTTCTGTATCTGTGCTCTTTACAACAAGCTTTGCTGTGTAGCTGTATCCGAGGTTATCATAGAACATCAGGTTCATCGTCTTACCAGAAGAAGCTAAAACGTTTGAATCGTTCTTATCAAGGATTCCGCTTACTGTTGCGATCGTTGTTGCTTCCGGAGGATATGTCATGTTCTCAGGGCTCATGACTCTGAGAGCTGAAACCGTATCTCTCTTGATATCTTTTGTCTCGGGATCAACCTGCCAACCCATAACGTTATAACCGTTTGAAGTCATGGCAAGATTTCCGACACCGTCTACGTAGAAGGAACCGTCTCTTGTAAAGAGATTGTCTGTTCCGTTGCTGACTATGAAGAATGCATCACCGGTGATCCTTATATCAAAGGGATTGTTTGTTGTCTGTGAAGCACCCTGTGATGTTATTGCTGTATTGATGGCACCTGTCTTAACACCAAGACCGATCTGACGAGCATTGATACCTGCTGTACCTGTTACCGCATTGGCGCCGCTGGCTGCCTGTGAGGTCTGATACATAAGCTCTGAAAATGTTACAGACTGTGACTTGTAGGCTACTGTATTGACGTTCGCAATGTTGTTACCTATAACGTCCATCTTTGTCTGGTGTGTCTTAAGTCCGGCAACGCCGGAGTACATAGATCTCATCATAATGTTTGCCCTCCAAAATATTGTAAATTCATGGGCGGTTTTGATCTTATCTGTCATTCAAAGATCAGAGGCCTCCTTGTGAGGTCCGGCCCTAAACTATAACCGCTCCGTCTATGTTTGTGAATACCTGCTCTTTGCTAACGCTAGAGTCAAGTGCTGTGACCACGGTGCTGCTTGGAACATTTACTATGAATGCGAGCTTATCCATGATCATGAGTGATTCTTTGATTCCTTTCATCTCAGCCCTTGCTATGCCGTCGTTTAGTCTGTCTATCTGTGTATCGTCAAGTACGATATCTCTTGTGGCCAGTCTGTCCGATGCATGTTTGGAAAACTTGACGCTTCCCTGCGCTGTCTGTTCACTTGTCTTATTCAGGATGTCCTTAAACGATGTCTGTTCTTTGTCAGTCCTGTTTATATCATTTTTCTTATCTGACAGGAACTGTTCCTGAATCTGTATGGCGGAAAGGAATCTGTCATTTGTGATATTCATACGCTTTCCTCCGTTTGTCTTTATTCAGTTGTTTTATGCCTGTTGAATCGGCTCCTCTTCAGAACCCTCATCAGCTGTACTTTCGTCTGCTTCAGTCATCTGGTTCATGTACCACTGAGCATATGCGTTATAAACTGCTGAAGCCTCGTCTGACATGAATGATCTCTGATAGCTGCTCATGTTGCTGTAAGCTGTAACTATATTGCCAACAGATGTGAGGTTATCCTTTGTAAGATTACTTAATGCCGGAAGCTTGTTCATCTCTGAAACGAGTGTATCGGCAAGCTTTACAGCAAGTGTATATTCCGAATCGGATACTGTCTTAAGATCATCATAGTTGTAAAGTGTTCCCTCGATTGAAAGATATGTCTTTCCGCCTGAGAATGTCACATAATCAACTGTTCCTTCTGCTGTCTTTGAATTTCCTGTCGAATCCGTCTCTTCAATGTATACGTACTGGCCTATGAGTGAAGAAGCACTCTGCCTTCCCATGGAAGAATTCAGGTTCTGCATCTCCTCAAGTTCAGAGAAGGTAGCTAACTGTGATACGTATTCGGTATTATCTGTAGGCTCGAGCGGATCCTGGTATTTCATCTGTGTTACGAGCAGCTTAAGAAATGCATCTTTATCAAGTGCGCCTCCCGCCTGCTTGTTTGCAGCTTCAGCTGCTTTTGTAGCTGCGGATGTGGCAGATGCATTGTTATTTGTGATCTGTCCGTTAACCACGTTCGCTATTGAACTCATATTTCCTCCTTATCAGGTCCTGTAATCCACGGTAGTTCCGTTTTGCATCATCATTTCTCTTGCGATCCTGATCTCATCATCCTCATCAATATCTATATCGTCAGTATCGTCGATTTCATTTAGATTGATGCTTCGTCTTTTTCTTGAACCTTTTGCTTCGTAATCCGAAGAATTGTCGCCTTCCTTACTTAAGTTCTCTTCAAATGCGTGTGCTGCGACATTTACTTCGATAGCTTCGACCTTGATGCCCTGCTCGTTCATGCTTTCCTTAAGCTCGACTATCTGGGCTTCAAGAACTGCCTTTACCTGTTCATTCTGAGTGGTGAAGTTAGCTGTTACGACTCCGTCTCTTGATGCGATCTGTATACGTACATTTCCAAGACTTGCGGGATGAAGGCTCATCTCCATCTCGGTCACGTCCTCGCTCATGTTAAGCTTGAGGCTCTCAGTAACCTGTTCGTATATACGCTCCATGTCGGTTGAATATACAGGCTCGTTTTCTCCTGCATTCTCTGCAGCGGCTGCCTTGATGTTATCGACAACTGACTGTGTCCAGTTCATCTGTGAGTTCGCATCGTTATTATCCGTATGAGATGCATCTTTTCTGTCGATCTTTATTTCAGGAGCCTGTTCCTTGCTTTCCGTAGCACTCACTTCGTTTGTCAGTGACTGGATCACATCGGCTTTCTTTTCCTCCACAGTCGGTTCTGTGACTGTATTGTTTGCTACTTCCTTGATGACTTCTTTGACTTCATCTGAAGGAATATCAAATTTGGTCTCAAGAGTGTTGACAAGCTCATCAGCTTTACTGCTTATCTCTTTAACATCGTTAAACAGCTGCTCGTCTGTCATGATCGCCAGATTATCCTGCGCATCTGTTGCCTCAACCACTATCTGAGGTATGTTTGCGCTGTCAAGAAGTGCTGTATCATCAAGTCCGAGTGTCTCAAGTGCGTTTTCTACCACTTCAGGTTCAACATTTAGGACCTGAGCCGTTATCTGAACCATCTGAGAAGCCAGTTCAATGACCTCCTCGTCTATCTTTGGTTCTTCGATAACGTCTTTTTCCTCGATAACGTTTTCTTTGCCGGTATCATTCTTAACAGCTTTGTCTGTGTTCACATCCTTGTCGGTCTTAACCGTATCGTTCGCATCCTTGCTGTCTTTTACATCCTTGCCTGCTTCAGTCTTCTTTTTATTTTCAGGAGTTGAAGCATCGGATGCATCAGTCCTTTTGCTGCTGTTCTTTAAAACATCCGAGAAATTCTCGGTTGCAGCGGCCTTGTTCTGAGTATTTACCACGTTGGTAAGCTCGCTTATGGGACTGATCTTAGAAACTGATCCCGTCGTCATATATCGACCTCCTCTCTTTAATTGTTACAATATGTATTTCGGTCGATAACCATAATTTCTTAACACATAAATTGGTATAAGTCCTGTCTAGTCAGGATCCATGATCTTGGTAAGCTTGGCTGCCACTTCCTCGTCCATAACACCTAGGATCTTACCTCTTGAATCAGGCTCCATCTGCCAGAGTATCTTTGCCACGAGTTCGAGATTGTCTGTCATCTCTTCAAATATCTCGGCAGCTTCTTTAGGCTTCATCTCAGAATATGCCTGGGCATAGTTTTTGATAAGCTCATCCTCCTGCTGGCGGATTATGACCTGTTTGTAAAGTGCTTCAGCCGTGGCAGGGTCCATGCTCTCATAATATTTTACATACTCCTCAGCCCCCGGACCCTTCTCGGCATAAACGACTTCGTTATAAAACTCGGTCTTGATACGTTCAAATTCAACCTGCTTGTCTTCAAACGTCTTTAATCTGTTTATCTCTTCAGTCTGAACAGCTATCTGTTCGTCTTTTCTTGTATTGTCCTCGCTAAGCCTGCTGACCTGAGCCTTAAGATCGTCTATCTCGCGGACAGCTTCCTTGAGCGATGAATAACCGGATACATCCACGTATTCCTCATCATCCTCAAACACGCTGTCGGGAAGTATCTTGTTTACGACAGGGACATTCTTAAGAACAGGAGCCAGCACTCCCGAACCGAATCCGCCCACATCAAGCTTTACAAGAGCGCACAAAATAGCAACCCAGACAAGGATGATGATGACCGTTGTTATGAACACCGGTATTCCGCTTCCTTCATCATCCATTATGCGGGCTTCTTCATCAGCAAGCTCCTTGGCCCTCTTTTTTGCTTCCTTCTTGCGAGCTTTCTGTTCCTTCTTTTCCCTTTTCTGGTCTTCCTTGAATTTCTTTTGGCTCTCCTTCAGTTTCGCAACTTCGGGATCCATTGGTTCTTTAGCCATTCTGTATGTTGTCCTTTACCTGATTGTTTACTTTTATACGTTCTCCGTATGTGTAGCTGACCAGTTCGTCCACTTCCTTGCTCTCTGCAGCATTTACCTCGTGTTTGAACTCTTCAAAGCTGTTCTCTTTAAGCTTCTCGTGGATCTTTCTTTCCTGCATCGCATCCGTGAGCCTTATCCTTGCCTGCTCAACGGCCTTGCGGGCACTTTCCACATGTTTTTCCTGTTCCTTTATCTGTTCCTTGATATTTTCGATGGCTCTGTCATTATCACGCATATCGGTAAGGTTAAGTATCTCTTCTCTCAACTGCCTGCCGATCTGTTCATATTCAAGCCTTCGCATTATCAGATGATCGCGCTTTGCTTCCTCTTCATCAAGCTTTGCCTGAGCTGCGGCAAATACCGCCTTGGCCTGGTCCTCCATACGATACTTGATATCAAGGACATTCTGTAATTTGTATTTGAACTTAGCCATATCTTATCCTTATGAAGCGTCGTCAAAGATCTCTTCCATGAGTTTGAGACTTTCCTCATATCCGAATTTCTGATCAGTATCCTGCAAGAGGAACTCGTTGACCGCGTCTATCTTGTCTATGGCGTAATCTATGTTCTTGTTGTTTCCGCGTTTGTATGCACCGATGTTTATGAGATCCTCACTGTCATTGTATGTGGCAAGAACGTTTTTAAGCTTACCAGCCACCTTCTTGTGTTCCTTATCGACTATCTGGCTCATGCAACGGCTTATGGACTGCAGGACATCTATCGCAGGATAATGATTCTTGTGAGCCAGTTTACGGTTAAGCATTATATGTCCGTCAAGGATTGATCTTGCCGTATCGGTTATAGGCTCATTGAAATCATCACCGTCTACGAGGACGGTATAAAGACCTGTTATAGATCCCTTGGCATCACAGCCAGCTCTCTCCAAGAGCTTTGGCATCTCAGAGTATACGCTCGGGGGATATCCTCTTGAAACGGGCGGCTCTCCTCCGGCAAGGCCTATCTCACGCTGAGCCATTGAAAAACGTGTTAGAGAGTCCATCATAAGAAGGACGTCCCTTCCCTGATCCCTGAAATACTCGGCTATGGCTGTCGCCGTTTTTGCAGCCTTGTTTCTTTCAAGGGCAGG
>JAEEUS010000024.1 GCA_016290615.1 Lachnospiraceae bacterium
CCGGGATAAACGCTGAAGGCATCTAAGCGTGAAGCCCCCCTCAAGATGAGATATCCCATGCAAGACATGTAAGACCCCTTGAAGACGACAAGGTAGATAGGGCCAAGGTATAAGTGCAGTAATGTATTCAGCTGATGGTCACTAATAGGTCGAGGGCTTATCCAAAAGGTCTGTGATATTTGAATTTCAGTATTCGATTTTTGAGGTACAAGATTTTAAAGATTTCTCGAAAGAGAAGTCTTTTTTTGTTAAAATTTGTTACACTTTCTTTTTTATAATGTAATTTATAGACTGAACGATAATATTATGGATCATAAAAGAAATATTTGTTCAATTTTATGACAATTATGATATAATACAATTATCGTGGGGAATATCATACAGAGAGGTATACTTATGGATACAAACATACTATTGGAAAATGGTACAAATGAACTTGAGGTGCTTGAGTTTCAGGTAGCCGGAAATTCTTACGGAATAAATGTTGCAAAGATAAAAGAGATCATTCCTTATCAGAATGTTACTCCTGTTCCCAATGCACATCCCAGCATCGAAGGACTCTTCATGCCGCGTGATATAATGATCACCGCAATTGATTTAAGAAACTGCCTGCAGAGGGGTGTTTCAGAGCCTACAGGTTTATTTATCATCACCAATTTCAATAATCTTGATATCGCATTCCATGTAGATGCGGTTCTTGGAATTCACAGAGTATCTTGGTCTGATATAATTAAGCCCAATGCCACATTTGCAAATTCAAATGAAGGTATTTCTACAGGTATTGTAAAGAAGGATAATAAACTGATCATCATTCTAGACTTTGAAAAGATCGTTACGGATATCAATCCCGAAACAGGACTCAAGATTGAAGAGATAGATGACATAGACAAGCAGTCAGACAGAGTTAATCATCCCATAATCATTGCCGAGGATTCGCTGCTTCTTAACAAGCTTATCGTTGAGAGCCTTACAAAAGCAGGATATACAAAGCTGATACATACAGCCAACGGCAGAGAATGCTACGAGAAGATCATGGAGTTTAAGAAGGATGGTACTCTCGATAAGAATATCAGCTGTGTTATCACTGATATAGAGATGCCTGAGATGGACGGTCATCATCTTACAAAGCTTCTTAAGACTGATGATGCTACAAAGCATATCCCGATCGTTATCTTCTCATCACTTGTTAACGAGGAGATGAAGAGAAAGGGTGAAGCACTCGGAGCAGACGGTCAGCTTTCTAAGCCTGAGATCGGCAATCTTGTTCGTATGATCGATGATCTGCTGTTAAAGTAAAGCTATAAGAGCCGGGATTTTTGTCCCGGCTTTTTTTGTGAGCCGGTCTGGCTGCATCGCTTGAGCGGTCAGTTCGGTTATGATATAATTAATTGGTTAATGTTGTATCAATGAGGCATGATATATGGCAGTTGATGTAGATTATCTTGATGATTTAATGAAGTCAATAGAGCCCATCGTATATCCCGACGGAGTACCTGACGAAGAAAAGGACGACGAAGACAGGGAAGATATGGAAATGGAGCAGGAATCCGAGGATTCTTACGAAGAGGAACTTGCAGCCATCCCCGAGAAGCCGAGCGCAAACCAGCCGACTGAATCCGAGATGGAGGTTGCTGCTGCTCTTGAGGCAGTATCAGAACCCGCTGAAGAGGCAAGTGAACCCGTAGAAGAACCTGAGGAAGAAGATACTGTTGTCGAATACGAAGAAGGCAAGGAACAGGAGTGGGCAGATATCAATGAGAAGACTGAGGATATACCTCAGGAGATCGAACTTGATATGAACATGTCCGAGGAAGAGATCGATGCGATGCTAAATGCAGCAAGATCTTCTGCTACTGAGGAACAGCCTGTTAGCATAGAAAGCGGCGATGTGACCGATGTTCTTGAGATGTTATCTGATGATGAGGACATCAAGGATATCAAGGATACGCTCGAAAAATCCGACAATAACATAGCCGTAGATCAGTCTGCACTTGAAGAGCCCGAAGTAACGTTACCTAATGTTGACTCTGAAGATGAGTCTGGAGAAGACGGTTCAGGTTCTGACAAGAAAGACAAAAAGAAAAAGAAGGAAAAGAAACAAAAAGAAAAAGGCGAGAAAAAAGAAGGCTTCTTTGCAAGACTTTTCAATGCCCTGACAGAAGAAGTACCTGAAGAGGTCACAGCGGTTCCCGAACAGTCAGAGACCGGTGTTACGGATGAGAACGCCAAGATATTGAGCGAGCTTGACGCTGAGGGAGACGGCAAGAAGAAACGCAAAAAGAAGAAAAAGAAAAAGGGCAAAGATGAAAAGGATCAGCCGGAGTCAGAAGGAAATGAAAGAGATATTCGCGAAAAGTCTGATGATGCCGAAGAAGATGGCGAAGGCGATACAGGAAAAGGAAAGAAAAAGAAAAAGCCTAAGAAAGAAAAGAAGCCGAAGGAAAAGAAGGAAGAAATTCCTGAAAAGCCGGCTAAGAAGCTTCCTAAAAAGAGGGTCAGAAATACTTTTATACTATGTCTATCGATTCTTGCAGCGATTGTTATTCTAGCAATATTCCTTAATGAATATCTGTTAAAGAACGAGGCAAGATACGCTTTCGACAAGGCTGACTACGAGACAGCTTATTCAGACCTTTACGGCATGGAAGAACTCAGTGATGAGGATCAGGAGATATATAACAAGTCTCAGACCATCATGTTCCTTCAAAGAAAAGTATCATCTTATGAAAATTACATGCAGCTTGGCATGAGAGCCGAAGCACTCAATGCCCTGCTTGAAGGATATGACATGTATCCCGAGGTCTTAGACAGAGCTGACAGATACGGTGTTACGGATCAGGTAAATGCAGAGTATGCAAAGATCCTTGACGGACTGTCATCATTTGGCCTGTCTGAAGCAGATGCACAGGAGATATGTGCTTATACCAGTGCTGTTCAGTATAACATGCGTGTCGATTCGATTGCGAACGGGACACCTTATACATATGACACGACAGATACACCTGTCGAGCCTGAAAGTGTTGATCAGCCCGAGGAGCAGACAGGAGTTCTTGAGGATATCCTTCCCGAAGAAGAGGATTTTCTGCCGGATAATCCCGAAGATATCTTTGATTGAGGTTTTTTGGTTTTATGATAGCTATAATAGATTATGATGCGGGTAATATAAAAAGCGTTGAGAAGGCTCTGCAGTCTTTAGGTCAGGATGTGATCATAACCAGGGATGAGGATGTTCTCTTATCGGCAGACAAGGTCATACTTCCCGGAGTAGGTGCTTTCGGAGATGCAATGGAGAGACTTAACGAGTACGGACTTGTTAACGTCATTAAAAAGATAGTGGATAAGAAGACTCCATTTCTTGGCATATGCTTAGGACTCCAGCTTTTATTTGATTCAAGCGAGGAAGCCCCCGGCGTCAGGGGACTCGGAATACTGCCCGGAAAGATAGTAAGATTTCCCGCAGAGTGCGGATTAAAGATACCGCAGATCGGATGGAACAGTCTAAGCCAGCCAAACAAGGGCAGACTGTTTAAAGACATTGATGAGGGAGAGTTTGTATACTTTGTTCATTCATATTATCTCATTGCTGATGATATGAGCGATGTTGTTGCAACTACCGAGTACGGTGTTACCGTACATGCTTCAGTTGAAAGAGACAACGTCTTTGCATGTCAGTTCCATCCTGAGAAGAGTTCAGATGTGGGACTCAGGATACTTAGGAATTTCATTGATCTTTAAGAGGATAATAAAGTGCATACGATAAGAGTGATCCCTTGTCTGGATGTAAACAACGGACGTGTTGTAAAGGGAGTCAATTTTGTTAATTTAAGAGATGCGGGCGATCCCGTTGAATGTGCCGTTGCCTATGATAAGGCCGGTGCCGACGAGGTCGTTTTTCTTGATATCACAGCAAGCTGCGACGGAAGAGAAACCGTTGTGGATATGGTCAGAGAGGTGGCAAAGAAGCTCTTCATACCGTTTACTGTAGGAGGAGGGATCAGGACCGTAGATGATTTCAAGGCTATACTCAGAGAGGGTGCAGACAAGGTAGCCGTTAACAGTGCGGCTATAAAGAGACCCGAGCTTATAAGTGAAGCAGCCGAAAAGTTTGGCAGCCAGTGTGTGGTCGTAGCCATAGATGCAAAGAGAAGAGAATCAAATGACGGCTGGAACATCTACCTGAACGGCGGAAGGGTCGATACCGGAATAGATGCACTCGAATGGGCAAAGAAGGCTGAATCACTCGGTGCTGGAGAGATACTTCTGACAAGTATGGACTGTGACGGAACAAAGGCAGGATTTGATGTTGAGCTTACGCGTACTATCGCTGATGCTGTAAACATACCCGTCATCGCATCGGGCGGTGCAGGTACACTTGATCACTTTGTTGAAGCTGTAAGTAAAGGCCGTGCCGATGCGGTCCTGGCAGCAAGTTTGTTTCACTTCAAGGAACTTGAGATCAGGGAAGTCAAGCAGTATATGCGTGACAATGGAATAGATGTAAGGTTGTAGTTTTATGGCAGCTATAGACAATGACTGGCTCCCGTTTCTGGAGCAGGAATTCAAGAAAGACTATTACAGGGATCTTTACAGATTTGTGAAAGACGAGTACAGCAGATATGTGATATATCCCAAAAGCGATGATATATTCAATGCTCTGCATTTTACTCCGCTTAGCAAGGTAAAGGTCGTGATCCTCGGACAGGATCCGTATCATGAAGAGAATCAGGCTCACGGTTTGAGCTTTTCGGTACCAAAGGATCAGCCAAAGATACCGCCGTCACTTCAAAACATTTACAAGGAGCTTCACGACGAGCTCGGATGTTATATACCCAACAACGGGTATCTAAAGAAATGGGCGGATCAGGGTGTGCTGATGTTAAATACCGTTCTCACGGTAAGAGCGCATCAGGCTTTCTCGCATAAGGAACACGGCTGGGAACAGTTTACCGATGCCATCATAAATGCCGTAAATCTTCAGGACAGACCGGTCGTATATCTTCTCTGGGGTTCGCCTTCACAGAAGAAAGCCACTATGTTGAATAATCCAAAGCATCTTGTACTGAAAGCGGCTCATCCGAGTCCGTTGTCGGTATACAGAGGCTTCTGGGGCTGCGGACATTTTAAAAAGTGCAATGAGTTTCTGAAAGCCAACGGACTTGATCCGATAGACTGGCAGATCGAGAATATCTGATAAGAACAGACAGGCATGACCTGTCTGTTTTTATTTTGGATCGGTATTGACGTAACACTTCAAAGGTGCTATCATTGTGGTGGTTCTAAAAAGAAACACCACAAACAAGAGGATGCACATGGGCTTTACGGAAGACCTGACCGAATACGGTCTTACAAGACAGGAGGCTACGATCTATGCCAGGCTTTTGAAACAGGGAAGCATGACAGGATATGAGGTGGCCAAGGATACGGGAATATCCAAGTCAAATGTATATGTGGCATTAAAGGAACTGGTACAAAAGGGTGCAGCTGTCCTTGAGGAAGGAGAAGTCACAAGATATCTGGCAGTTGATGTCTCTGTCTTTACAAGAGATTATTTAAGACATCTTGAAAAGATATCACAAAGACTGATTAACGAACAGCCCGCACGGACTGATATCCAGGAAGGATATATCACCATCCAGTCAGATCGTCATATCAAGGACAAGATCTATGATATGATGCAAAAATGCGAAAAGAGACTTTATATCCTTGCAGAGTGCACGCTTTTAAAAGAGTTTGAAGATGAACTTGGAAAGCTTGTTGACGAGGGTAAAAAGGTAGTAGTCTTAACCGACGGAGCATTTGAAATGGATGGCATCACGCTGTACAGAACCGATGATGTCAAAGGGCAGATAAGGCTCATAACCGATTCGTCATATGTTCTTACCGGTGACATGTTCGGAACAAGCGATGACACCTGTCTGTATTCGGGAAAGAGAAATCTTGTTGAGGTAGTAAAGGAAGCGCTCGGTAACAGGATATCCATTATTCAGAGAGATAATGACTGAGCAGGCAAGAATAAGGAGAGAAGAAAATGAAAGTAGGTATTTTAGGTTACGGTAATCTTGGAAGAGGAATCGAAAGCGCCATCAGACAGAATGATGACATGGAACTTGCGGCATTTTTCACAAGGAGAGATCCTGAGTCATTAAAGACTCTCACACCCGGTGTTCCTGTATACAGTGTTAATGATATCGCTGCACACAAGGACGAGATAGATCTTCTGTTTTTATGCGGAGGAAGCGCTACGGATCTTCCTGTACAGACACCCGAATACGCCAAGTACTTTAACGTTATAGACAGTTTTGATACACATGCCCGCATTCCGGAGCATTTCGCAAATGTTGACAAGGCAGCTAAAGAGAGCGGCCACGTTGCACTTATAAGCTGCGGATGGGATCCTGGAATATTCTCACTTAACAGACTGTATGCTAACTGCATACTTCCCGAAGGAAATGACTATACCTTCTGGGGCAAGGGTGTAAGCCAGGGCCATTCAGATGCGATAAGAAGAGTAGAGGGCGTAAAGGACGGCAAGCAGTATACAATCCCTGTAGACAGTGCTCTTGAAGCAGTTAGAGCCGGCAAGAATCCCGAGCTTACCACAAGACAGAAGCATACAAGAGAATGTTTTGTAGTAGCTGAGGAAGGTGCTGATCTTAACAAGATCGAGCAGGAGATCAAGAACATGCCCAACTATTTCTCAGACTATGATACAACTGTACACTTTATATCAGAGGAAGAACTCAAGGCAAACCACAGCGGAATACCGCACGGCGGCTTCGTGTTCAGAACAGGTGTGACAGGAATAAACAAGGAGAACAAGCACGTGATAGAATACAGCTTAAAGCTTGATTCAAATCCGGAATTCACAGCAAGCGTTATCTGTGCATTCGGACGTGCTATCGTTCGCATGGCTAAAGAGGGCATGACAGGATGCAAGACAGTATTTGATGTGGCACCTGCATACCTTAGTCCTTTAAGCGGTGAAGAGATAAGAGCTCATCTTCTCTAAAATATATATGGAAGGAATAATCGATATGACAAACAAACTGCCTTTTGTTACAAAGGAAATGATAGACAATATCACAAAGACTTATCCTACACCTTTTCATATCTATGATGAAAAGGGAATAAGGGAAAATGCAAAAGCTATGAAGGAGGCATTTTCATGGAACAAGGGATTCAAGGAGTACTTTGCTGTCAAGGCACTTCCCAATCCCAGGATACTTGAGATATTTAAGGATTACGGTTTCGGATGTGACTGCGCGAGTGCAAACGAGATAACTCTTGCCCTGGCAGCAGGAATGAAGCAGGGAGATATAATGTTCTCTTCAAACGAGACACCTGCAAGCGAATACAAATATGCCTATGAATCAGGTGCGATCATCAATCTTGATGATATAACACACATCGAATTTTTGGAGGGAATAATAGGTAAATTACCCGAAACCATTTCGATAAGATACAATCCGGGAGGAACCATCACATTAAGCAACGGCATCATGGATAACCCCGGAGATGCAAAGTACGGATTCACAACAGAGCAGGTTTATGAAGGCGTTAAGATTCTGATGCAGAAGGGTGTAAAGAATCTTGGAATACATGCATTCCTTGCGAGCAACACCGTAACAAACGATTACTATCCCCAGCTTGCAAAGCAGCTCTTTGAACTGGCTGTAGACGTTAAGAAAAAGACAGGAATTCATATATCATTCATCAACCTTTCAGGCGGTATCGGTATTGCATACAGACCCGATCAGACACCCAACGACATTAAGATCATCGGAGAGGGTGTAAGAAAGGTATATGAGCAGATACTTGTTCCAGAAGGAATGGATGATGTTTCGATCTTTACCGAGTCCGGAAGATTCATGACAGGACCTTACGGAGAACTAGTTACCACAGCAATACATGAGAAGCATACACACAAGGAATACATCGGTGTGGATGCATGTGCCGTAAATCTGATGAGACCTGCTATGTACGGAGCATATCATCACATAACGGTTCTTGGTAAAGAGAATGAACCCTGTGATCATATGTATGATGTAGTAGGTTCACTTTGTGAGAACAACGACAAGTTTGCTATAGACCGCATGCTTCCAAAGATCGATATCGGTGATTACATCGTTATTCACGATACGGGCGCACACGGTTACTCAATGGGATATAACTATAACGGAAAGATGAAGAGCGCTGAACTTCTTCTTAAGGAAGACGGAAGCGTAGAGATGATAAGACGTGCGGAAGAGCCGAAGGACTACTTTGCTACACTTGACTGCACACCATACTTTAAAGATCTAGTTTAAATGACAAAGAAAAAAGCCGGAGCAATCCGGCTTTTTCTTATATATGAACTAGTCTTCAACATCGAGATGTTCAAGCATTGACTTCTTTGTGACAGGAAGAGTATCTCCGTGCTTTACCTGCAGCATGGTAAGCAGTGCAAGAGCTGAGAATACGACTGCATACGGGAACAGCGTCTTATATGACACGTACTGCAGAAATGCTCCGGAAAGGATCGGGGTAAGAACCTGGGCCGCCATGGCGAATGTATAGTAGTAACCCGTGAACTTTCCTATATCGCCGTCACTTGCTATATCAACGACCATGGGGAATGAATTGACGTTTATCGCTGCCCATGATATTCCGACTATGATGAACATGATCGTGATGAACACGCCTGCCTTTGTTGCAAAGAAGCATCCTGCAAACCCGAGCATCAGTCCTATGACACCAGCAAGGATCACTTTCTTTCTTCCAAAGATTCCGGATAGGATTCCTATCGGGATATAGCTTATTATCGCAACGACTGTGGCTATCATAAGGTAGTTTGCATATGATCCGCCCGTTGTTCCCCATATAGTAGTGGCATATCTTGAAAATGCTGTTGTTACGGCATTGTATGCCATGTACCAGAGTGCTACAGATAACAGCATGTATATAAGACTTCTTTTCTTATCGTAAGGAAGCTTGTGCTCGCCTGATGATTCTAGAGTTTCTGCTTTATCATCCTCCTCTTCACCAAGCTCGATATTTATCTTATGAGCCTCCTCGGTCCACTTGTTTTCCTTTACCACAAGTGCAAGAACTGCCGTAGTGATTATCATAAATATGATTATCGAAACAAACAGAGGCTGGTAATTGGGCGTATCGCCTTCAGCTACCAGTACGCTTATCATAGCAAGAGCAAAGATAGCACCGACTGTACCCATGAGGTTTATTATGGCGTTTGCCTTGCTCCTTAACGGCTTTGGCGTTATGTCGGGCATGAGAGCCACTGCGGGTGATCTGAATACCGACATGAATAACAGAACAAGACCTGTCATTACCATGAACATCGCAAGATTACGCGAATTGTCGGCCATAGGCATGAAGAACAGTGCTATGTTTGTTAAGAGAGTTCCTGCCAGTATGAACGGCATACGCTTTCCTATGGGTGTATGAAGCTTGTCTGACAGAGTTCCGAACAGCGGAAGAAGAAACAGTGCCAGAATATTGTCGATCGCCATGATGGCGCCTATTAGCACTTCGTTGAGTGAAAAGCTGTTTTTAAGGATAAGGGGAATGATGTTATCATACATCTGCCAGAAAGCCATGATCGACATGAATGCGAAACCGACCATGATCGTCTTGTACTTGTAATGGATCTTCATTTAGCTGCACCTTCCGTTTGTAAATTTACTCCTTATCAGTTTATCATATAGTTGATAATTTTTGTTAAACAAGTTATTCTTATACATATAAATAATTTGACCAGCGGAGCTATGTATGTACGTATATATCGCAGGTGCTTTGATCGCATATCTCGTCGGGGGATTGAGCCCGGCGTTATTTATATCATGGTGTAAGAAAAAAGACATTCGTTCACACGGTACCGGTAATCTCGGGGCATCCAATACAACTATACTCATTGGAGCCAAATGGGGAGTACTGGTAGCTGTTCTTGATATACTCAAAGCATACATTCCCGTTACCGTTGCAAAACTCATGTTTTCCGAATATGAATTCATGCCCTATATCGTTGCGACTGCTGTAATACTGGGACACATATTCCCGTTTTATCTTAAGTTTAAGGGCGGCAAGGGATTTGCGACATATATGGGTGCGATGCTAGGTATAAGCCTCAATGCGTTTCTCATCATAGGCTTTATCTTTCTGGTAGTCTTGTTTGAGTCAGACTACATTGTTCTGGGAACACTGACTGTTGTCAGCCTTTTCCCCATATACCTCTGGTTTGCGTCTAAGAATATTTATTACGTGCTGATACTTCTGATCGCCAGTGTTGTGATCTTTATCAAGCACAGAACAAACATTGTAAAGATAATAAACAGGAAAGAGATCGGTCTGTCAGAGGCTTTTTCCGGAAAGCACAAGATCTGACGGATTTAGGAAATATAGATGTTAGAGATTATATTCAGTGATATAAGTAACTACATGGATAGTTACTTTTTAAAGAGCATCGCGCTTGGACTTGTCTGCGCATTTGTGATGCTCGGACTTTTGAATGCGTTCAAGCGTCTTGACAAGGATGAAATGAGCGAGAGACGCATCATAATAAAGACTACCGCGTTTTTCTTATGGATCGTTTACGGATATATGGTGCTTGGCATTGCATTTCTTTGCAGAAAGCCGATCTTTGGCAGACAGCTTTCATTAATTCCGTTTTCGACTCCCGTCGGCAATGCACGTCTTATGGCATATCAGGTTGAGAATATCCTGATGTTTATTCCCTATGGCATGATAATCCCAGTTTTATCGGTATACTGCAAAAAATGGTACTGGTGTCTTCTTGCCGGGATCTTATCAAGCATTAGTATAGAGGTTATGCAGTACATGACGATGAGGGGCAAGGCGCAGATAGATGATGTTCTGTTAAATGCAGCCGGTACGATGATCGGCTGGTGTATCATAAACCTGCTTGGCAGATGGCACAGGAGAATTGACTAGATGTACGATTATGTATTGTTCGATCTTGACGGAACGATATCCGATTCAAGCGAAGGAATAACAAAAGGCATACAGATTGCTTTAAAGGAAATGGGTATTGAGGAGGACAGGAGCAATCTGCATAAGTTTATCGGACCTCCCCTTAAATATTCGTTTACGACGTTTTACGGATTTAACGAAGAAGACTGTGCAAAGGCTGTAAAGAAATACAGAGAGTATTACGGTCAGACAGGACTCTTTGAAAATCAGGCATACGAGGGTATCGATAAGCTTCTTAAGAAGGTAAAGGAGAGTGGTAGAAAGATTGCGGTCGCAACTTCAAAGCCTGAGAAGTTCTCAATACAGATACTGGAAAAGTTCGGACTGATCGAGTACTTTGACGTGATAAGCGGAGCAACGCTTGACGGAGTCAGAGGTGACAAGTGCGAAGTAATAATTGAGGCTTTAAAGAGATTCGGCAATCCCGACAGATCAAGAGTCGTTCTTGTCGGTGATACGCACTTTGATGTTGAAGGAGCTGCAAAAGTAGGCATAGACTGCATAGGAGTATTATATGGCTTTGGTTCGCGTGAATCGCTTGAAAAAGCCGGAGCCAAATACATCGCTGAGGATATTGAAGACATATACACTTATCTGTGATCGATCGTTAGGCTAAATTGCACAAAAATGATCAAAAGAATATGTGAAATTTTCCTTTTGAGATATTAAAATTATGTGCCCGATGACGTATACTATCTCACGGAAAAAACTAGAGGAGATAAAACTATGGCAAATGATTTTTTTTCAACAGAGCAGTACCTGTCAGATCTGAATGCATACTGGCGTGCGGCTAACTATATCGCTGCAACCCAGCTGTATCTTCTTGACAATCCTATGCTCAGAGAACCTCTGACAAGAGACCAGATCAAAAAGAAGATCGTAGGTCACTGGGGAACTGTTCCCGGTCAGAACTTTGTGTATGCGCACATGAACCGTGCGATCAACAAATATGATCTTGATATGATCCTTATATCAGGACCCGGTCACGGCGGAAATTTCTTCGTGGCAAACTCATATCTTGAGGGATACTACAGTGAGGTATATCCCAACATCAGCAGAGACCTTGAAGGTCTTAAGAAATTAAACAAGCAGTTTTCATTCCCGGGCGGTATCTCAAGCCACGTTGCACCTGAGACACCCGGTTCTATCAACGAGGGCGGCGAGCTCGGATATTCCATTGCACATGCTTTCGGTGCGGTATTTGACAATCCCGATCTTATAGCAACAGTAATAGTCGGTGACGGAGAGGCTGAGACAGGTCCTCTTGCGACTGCATGGCATTCAAACAAGTTTATCAATGCAGCAAACGACGGTGCCGTTCTTCCCATATTACATCTTAACGAATACAAGATAAGCAATCCTACAGTGCTTTCTCATATAACACATGAGGAGGTTGCTAGTCTCTTCCACGGTTACGGATGGAAGCCCATCTTTGTTGAGGGTGACGATCCGATGACAATGCATAAGGAGATGGCCGAGGCTGTGGATTCATGTATCGAACAGATAAAGGCTATCCAGAAGGCAGCAAGAGAAGAAGGAAACACAGAGCGTCCGTTCTGGCCCATGATCGTTCTTCGTACACCCAAAGGATGGACAGGTCCAAAGTTTGTTGACGGATTAAGAGTCGAGGGTTCATTCCGTGCTCACCAGGTTCCGATCACTATGGAAAAGCCCGAGCATGTGGATCTTTTAAAAGAGTGGCTCTTAAGCTACAAGCCCGAGGAGCTCTTTGATGAAGAAGGTCAGCTTCTTGAAAAATATCGCTATATAGCTCCCAAGGGAGACAGAAGGATATCTGCAAATCCTCATGCAAACGGCGGTAAGCTTCTTCGTGATCTTCGCCTTCCTGATTTCAGGGATTATGCTGTTGATGTTCCTTCACCCGGAACAGTCGAGAAGCAGGATATGATCGAGCTTGGCGGATTTGTACGTGATATATTCAAACTCAACAGAGATTCAAAGAACTTCCGTATCTTTGGTCCCGATGAGACTATGTCAAACCGTCTCTACAAGGTATTCGAGGAGACAAAGCGTGACTGGAACGGCCAGTATCATGAGGCTGATGAGGATCTTGCCGTAGACGGAAGGATCATGGATTCATACCTTTCAGAGCATATGTGTGAAGGATGGCTTGAAGGTTATCTTTTAACTGGACGTCACGGATTCTTCGCAAGCTACGAGGCATTCATCCGTGTTGTAGATTCAATGTGTGCTCAGCATGCTAAATGGCTCAAGGTATGCAACGACCTTTACTGGAGAGAGGAGATCGCTTCTCTTAACCTTATACTTACATCAAACGTATGGCAGCAGGACCACAACGGATTCACACATCAGGATCCCGGTTTCCTTGATCATATAGCAAACAAGAAGGCAGATGTTGTACGTATGTACCTTCCTCCGGATGCAAACTGTCTGCTCTCATGCTTTGATCACTGTATCAGAAGCAAGAACTACGTTAACGTTATCATCGCTTCTAAGCATCCCAGCCATCAGTGGCTTACAATGGAGCAGGCTGTTAAGCACTGCACACAGGGTATCGGTATCTGGGACTGGGCAAGCAACGATGCGGGACAGGAGCCTGATGTCGTACTCGCTTGCTGCGGTGACACACCTACAAAGGAAGCTCTTGCGGCAGTTACCATACTGCGTGACAACCTTCCCGAGATCAAGATACGTTTTGTCAACATCGTAGACCTTATGAAGCTTGAGGATCACAGCAAGCATCCTCACGGTCTTACAAATGTTGAATATGATTCACTGTTTACAAAGGATAAGCCGATAATATTCGCATTCCACGGATATCCGAAGCTTATCCACGAGCTTACATACGAGCGTGAGAACAGAAACTTAAGTGTACACGGATACCTTGAAGAGGGTACTATCACAACTCCTTTCGATATGCGTGTTCAGAATGAGATCGACAGATTCCATCTCGTAATGGATATCATCAATCATCTTCCACAGCTCGGAAACCGCGGTGCATATCTTCTTCAGAAGATGCGCGATACTCTGGTTGAGCATGATCAGTACATCGCTCAGTACGGTATCGATCTTCCGCAGGTACGTGAGTGGGAGTGGCATACACCGGATAATGCATAACTTTTAAGCTTGATACCCCCGTCCTTTTTAGGGCGGGGTTTTTGCATATATGCTATAATGTATCTGTTATGAAAAACATCATCGACTATTTAAGTGAATACGGTGAAAGATCATTTGACGATCTGGCATTCAATGAGGTTGACGGACTTGTCCTTGCGCAGTTTTCATATTTCAGATGGGATAGGATAATCCCGGGTTTTCTTGAAGATGAAGACGGAGTCAGCATGACTGAGATGGCTCAGAGCATGGATGCTGACTATGTATATAAAAAGGAGCTGTATCCGGAGGATAACGAAAAGCTTTTCTACGCCATGCTAAATTCGAAACGCTTCGGGGATATGCGCTGCAACTTCTATTCGGATGAAACCAGCGAAGATACGCAGATGCAGTTTGCAGCATTTACATGCTTCCCGAATGGAGCTCTTCCTGTGATAGTTTTCAGAGGAACCGACGGGACGGTTGTAGGCTGGAGAGAAGATTTCAACATGGCTTTTTCAAGACCCTATGCAGGCCAGCGTTTAGCTTCCTTGTATGTAAATCAGGCGGCATTAAGGATACATGGTGATTTTATTCTCGCAGGTCATTCCAAGGGAGGAAATCTTGCTGCATTTTCGGCAATGAATGCCGTAACAGGGATAAGAGAGCGTATAAGAAATATCTACTGTTATGACAGCCCGGGGTTCAGAAAAGAGATACTTTCAGAATACGGATATGATGCGATCGCATCAAGGATACGCAAATTCATGCCTCAGTCTTCGATAGTCGGCATCCTTTTGGAGGGAGCAAAAGACTACGTGACGGTAAAGAGCAGTGCCATAGGCGGTGCATTCCAGCATAATCCCTATTCGTGGTCAGTTGCTGATACGTATTTCGAGTATGTGGATGAGATAAAGAAAACATCAAAGATCATGAAGAAGTCCATGAATGAGTGGGTCATGGAACTTGACGAACCAGATCTTGAGATGTTTGTTGATACGCTGTTTGATCTGATAAGTGCTTCGGGTGCAAAAAACGTGCCACAGATAATGGAAGACAAGAAGGCATGGTTTGTTGCGGTCAGAAAGGCGACAGCGGATCTTGATGATGAACAGAGAAAAAACTTTAGGTACATAATGAAGGAACTGTTTAATGCAATATACAGGAACAGATAATGACGGATATTTTACAATAGAAAAAGAAGCCCAGGGAGAGATAACCGAAAAGAAATCGAGGTTTATCTGCAATCTTTATCATGTGGAGAACGAAGATCAGATAAAGGATATCGTGGAATCTCTTAAAAAGAAGCATTATCAGGCAAGACATGTATGCCATGCGGCAATACTTGGTGATAAGGGCGATATATTAAAGTATTCGGATGACGGAGAACCGAGCGGTACAGCCGGAAGACCGATGCTTGATATTCTAAAGGGCAAACAGCTGACTTATACGCTTGCGTGTGTGACCAGGTATTTCGGAGGAGTCCTTCTTGGAACCGGAGGACTTGTAAGGGCCTATTCCGATTCGCTGCAGGCAGGGCTAAATAATGCCCAGATAGTTGAAAAAAGACTGTGCAGGAAGCTGTCGTTTTCGATCGACTATCAGATCATCGGAAAGCTCAAATACGTCCTTGACGATTATGAAGCAAAGATCATATCTGAGGATTACGGAAGTGCCATAGATATAACCCTGGCTTTACCGGATGGAATGTATGAGAGGTTTAGCAAATACATGATAGAGATAACAGGCGCTGATATAACAATAAACGATGAAGGTACTTATTTCCTTTAAATGCTTGTCAACGTTTAAATACTGTGTTACACTTGTATGCGTAACTGAGGATAGAGGTCGCGTGACTCATAAGTAATGCTTTGGATGTGACAGGCACAGATGAAGGAGCATGAAAGGGGGAAACGCCGAAAGCGAGATGGGCTGTACATCGGACTTGGGCATAAGGTTAACAGCCTTATGACTGTCATCTTAACAAAGATGGGGAGCTATCGACGATTTTGCATATTTACAAAACCGACCCCATTTTTGGTGTCGGTTTTTTTACTTAATCGTATAAAAACCCCGCCAAATGCCAAAGGAGGAAAGAAAAATGGCAGTTTTTAAAGGCGCTGGTGTAGCGATCATTACACCTATGAAAGACAATCTTGAAGTTGATTACGATGCATTCGCAGCGATCATTGAAGAGCAGATCGCAGGCGGTACAGATGCTATCGTAGTATGCGGAACGACAGGTGAAGCATCCACACTCTCACATGACGAGCACATCAATGTGATCAAGTACTGTGTTGAGAAGGTTGCTCACAGAATTCCTGTTATCGCTGGTACAGGTTCCAACTCAACTGATACCGCGATCTATCTTTCAAAAGAAGCAGAAAAGGTGGGAGTAGACGGCGTTTTACTCGTAACACCATACTATAACAAGGCAACTCAGAAGGGCCTGTATGAGCACTTCAAACTGATCGCAAATTCTATCAAGGTTCCGGTGATCCTTTACAACATCCCTGGAAGAACAGGATGCACAATGGCACCTGAAACGATAATCAAGCTCTGCACAGATGTAGAGAACATCGTAGGTGTTAAGGAAGCAAGCGGAAATATCTCCGCTATAGCTAAACTCATGGCAAAGGCAAACGGCAAGGTTGATCTTTACTCAGGAAACGACGATCAGATCGTTCCTATCCTTAGCCTTGGCGGAAAGGGCGTTATATCCGTTCTTTCAAACGTTGCACCGAAACAGACTCATGATATCTGCCAGCTCTACTTTGACGGCAAGGTAGAGGAGAGCTGCAGAATGCAGCTTGAGGCAATCGAACTCATCGATGCTCTGTTCTGTGAAGTAAATCCCATACCTGTAAAGAAGGCTATGAACCTTATGGGCAAATGCTCTGACGGTATCCGCAGACCTCTTACCGTTATGGAATATGCCAATGTTGAGAGATTAAAGAGTGCAATGGAAAACTACGGGATCCTTTCAAGCGGCAATGATTCTGAGTCTTCCATAAGTGAGAGACTCAAAAAAGAGATGAGCGAGAGCTCAATAAGATAGGAGTATAAACATGACAAGAGTTATTATGCACGGATGCAACGGACGCATGGGTCAGATGATCACAGGCATCGTTGCAAATGATCCGGATGTTGATATAGTAGCGGGTATAGACGTATCCGATCACATTCAGAATAACTATCCGGTATATAAGAGCATATCAGAGTGTGATGCTCAGGCTGATGTCATCATCGATTTTGCGAATGCATCAGCTGTGGATGTGCTTCTTGAGTATGCCGCAGGCAGACAGATCCCCGTTGTATTGTGTACGACGGGACTGAGCGAGGCTCAGCTTGAGCATATGAAGCAGGCCAGCACAAAGGTAGCAATACTCAAATCAGCAAACATGAGCCTTGGTATCAATACCATTATGAAACTCTTAAAGGAGATTACGCCTTTATTTGCAGAATCAGGTTTTGATATCGAGATCGTTGAAAAGCATCACAACCAGAAACTTGATGCTCCTAGCGGTACTGCACTTGCTCTTGCTGACAGTGTAAACGAAGCACTTGATAATGAGTATGAGTATGTATATGACAGATCAAACAGACGCGAGAAGAGACCCAAGAAAGAGATAGGTATAAGTGCCGTAAGAGGCGGTTCCATCGTCGGTGATCATGATGTTATCTTTGCAGGCATGGATGAGGTCGTAACTATTTCTCACACAGCTTATTCCCGTGCCGTATTCGGCAAGGGAGCAGTTGCGGCTGCAAAGTTCTTAGCAGGTAAAGGTCCCGGCATGTACGATATGAGTGATGTGATAAATGGATAATAAGTTGGCAAGTCTGGAAATCAAATATCTTAAGAGCCTTGCAAAGCAGTTTCCGAATATCGCAGCGGCTTCAACAGAGATCATAAACCTTCAGGCTATCATGAACCTTCCAAAGGGCACCGAGCATTTTTTAACGGATATACACGGTGAATGGGAGCAGTTTAATCATGTGATGAAAAACGGCTCAGGTTCGGTAAGAAGAAAGATAGATGAGGAATTCGGAAATACTCTAAGTGAAAAAGACAAGAGAGCACTTGCGACACTTATCTATTATCCGAAGGAAAAACTGGCTATAGTTGAAGAGGAAGAGGAGTTTCTGGATGACTGGTACAAGATAACGCTCCACAGACTCGTACACATGCTCACACGTGTATCTTCAAAGTATACGCGCTCCAAGGTCAGAAAGGCACTTCCCAAGGATTTTGCCTACGTAATAGAGGAACTGATAACAGAGAAGGAAGAGCTTGAGGATAAAGAGGCTTATTACAATGAGATCATACATACGATAATAAGCATAGGCAGTGCGCCGCAGTTTATCATGGAACTGTGCGAGCTCATTCAGAGAATGGTAGTGGATCATCTGCATATAGTCGGAGACATATTCGACAGAGGAAAAGGTCCTCATATCATCATGGATACGCTCATGCATTATCATTCTCTCGATATCCAGTGGGGAAACCACGATATCATATGGATGGGTGCGGCAGCGGGAGACCAGACCTGTATCGCAACAGTTATAAGAAATTCAGCCAGATACGGAAACCTTGACACGCTTGAAGAAGGCTACGGCATAAATCTTGTGCCGCTTGCTACATTTGCACTTCAGACATACGACAAGACGGACTGCTCGGCATTCGCGATAAAGTATGATGATGACTACAATACGCGTGATCTTGAACTGGATATGAGGATGCACAAGGCTATCTCTATACTTCAGTTCAAGCTTGAAGGCATGACAATAAAGCGTCATCCCGAGTGGAACATGGATGACAGGCTGCTTCTTGACAAGATAGACTACGAGAACAGGACAGTCACATGTTATGGAAATACATATCCCATGAAGGATGTTGATTTTCCGACAGTCGATCCTCGTGATCCATATGCGCTGACTGAGGATGAGAAGCTTGTTATGGAAAGACTTGTCGCAGCATTCAGACACAGCGACAAGCTTCAAAAACACGTAAAGTTCCTTTACTCAAAGGGAGCAATGTACAAGATCCATAACTCAAACCTCTTATACCACGGATGCGTTCCTATGGATGAGAACGGAGCATTCTGCTCACTCAACATCGCAGGAGTAGATTATAAGGGTAAGGCGTTATATGATGCTTTAGAAAGCTATGCCAGAAAGGGATATTACTCAAAGGATCCCAGGGAAAAACAGTACGGCAGGGATATACTCTACTATATCTGGGCAGGTCCCAATTCACCGGTGTTCGGTAAGGACAAGATGGCGACTTTCGAGCGCTATTTCATAGATGACAAATCAACACATAAGGAAGTAAAGAATCCGTATTACAGTCTTTATGACAATGAGGATACCGTAAACCTGATCATGGAGGAGTTCGGGCTGACTCTGGGTGATTCCCACATAATAAACGGACATGTACCTGTAGAGGTAACAAAGGGCGAGACTCCGATCAAATGCGGCGGAAAGCTATTGGTAATAGACGGAGGCTTTTCAAAGGCATATCAGGAAAAGACGGGGATCGCGGGTTATACTCTGGTCGCCAATTCGCACGGAATGTTCCTTATATCTCACCAGCCGTTTGAGAGCAAGGAGATAGCTGTAAGGACGGAGACCGATATAGTATGTGACAGGATACCCGTTGAGATAGCTCCTCACAGAATAAGAGTAGCTGATACCGATGTCGGCAAGGAGTTAAAGGACAGCATAATCCAGCTCGAGAAGCTCTTAGAGGCTTATCGCGAAGGTATCATTTTGGAGAAATAATGAGATTCAGACCCTGTATAGATATTCATAACGGTAAGGTAAAGCAGATAGTAGGAAGCACTTTAAGTGACGACAGTGCAAGGGAAAACTTTGTCGCCGACAAGGATGCGGATTACTATGCGTCCATTTACAAAGATCACGGCTTAAGCGGCGGTCATATCATACTGCTCAACAAGGCAGGGACTCAGGAGTATGAGCTTACAAAGAAACAGGCTTTCAAGGGTTTAAATGCCTACAGAAACGGCATGCAGATCGGTGGAGGCATTAACTGTGACAATGCAGGCGGGTTTATTGAAGCCGGAGCAAGTCATGTGATAGTAACGAGCTTTGTTTTCAGTGACGGAGTAGTCAATGAGAACAATCTTAAAAAGCTGGTCAACAGCGTAACAAGAGAAAAGATCGTACTTGACTTAAGCTGCAGGAGAGTGGATGACAGATATGTGATAGCTACCGACAGGTGGCAGAAGCTGACAAAGGTTGACATAACTTATGATGCACTCGATTACTTTGCATCATTCTGTGATGAATTCCTGATACATGCAGTGGATGTGGAAGGAAAGCAAAGCGGTATCGAACAGAATCTTTTGGAGTATCTGTCAGGATGGGAAGGCCTGCCCATAACATATGCAGGCGGAGTAAGAAGTTTGGATGACATGAAGCTCATAAGAGAAATAGGGCATGACCGCATAGATGTGACAGTCGGAAGTGCACTGGATCTTTTCGGAGGAAAACTTAAATTTGACGAAGCTGTAAAGCTTTGTGACAGATAACAAAAAAGGACCGGATATCCGGTCCTTTTTGTTAATCCATTAAACTACTGCTTTATTTGTAAAAGGCACTTCGTATAATTGATTAATCGTAATCCTAGATTACAGCTTTGTTACGTTTACAGCCTGAGGTCCCTTTTCGCCGTTAACTACTTCGAACTCAACTGCCTGGCCCTCTTCAAGAGACTTGAAGCCTTCCATATTAAGTCCTGAGTAATGTACGAATACATCATTGCCTGCCTCATCGCAGATGAAGCCGTAACCCTTTTGGTTGTTAAACCACTTAACAGTACCCTTGTTCATGTCAATCCTCCAAAAACTAAATAACTCATTGTAGCTTTTGCTACAACGCATTAAATATAGCATAAATATGTAAAAAAGTAAATGAAAAAGTCGCAATTTTCAGACATTTTTTGTGAAATCTGTCAATTATTTTCCGAGTTTTTTGAAAACCATCTCGTAACCGTCACAGCCGTAGTTTAAGGAACGGTTTACGCGGCTTATCGTGGCGGTGGAAGCTCCGGTCTTTTCAGCTATCTCAAGATAGGTTCTTTTTTCCTTGAGCATTGTTGCGACTTCATAGCGCTGCGACAGCGAGAGAAGCTCGTTTATGGTGCACAGATCCTCAAAGAAATCAAAGCACTCTTCCTTGGTCTCGAGTGTGAGTATGGCCTCAAAAAGATGCTCAACCGCTTCGGTCCTGATTTTGTTATTCATGCGCATTCCTCCTTGTTATTGAACTTTGATTTGTTCAACACGTTAATATTTTAGCACACTAAAGTCTAAAAGTAAACAATGACTTGTAACGAATTTTTGATTGCTATATAATTATTTCAGCGCTTTAAAGCGCACGGAGAAAGATATGACAATAGATATAAACGACCTGATAAAGAGCATAACGGAGAGCCTCGGAAGGATAGAATATATCAAGTCCGATGACATACCAAACATCGATCTGTACATGGATCAGGTAACTAGCTTTCTTGAGGAAAGATTAAAGAGCACAACGAGAAACAAGGGCGAGGACAAGATCCTAACAAAGACCATGATAAACAACTATGCAAAGAACGATCTTCTGCCTCCGCCTGCCAAGAAGAAATACAGCAAGGATCATATGATCTCGCTCCTTCTGATCTACTATCTGAAGTATTTCCTGTCTATAAGCGACATAGAGACAATACTTAAGCCATTAAATGAAAAGTATTTCGGAAAAGACGAAGAGGTCACTATGGCCCGCGTGTATGATGAACTCATCGAAAAGGAAGCAAAGATGCTTGACGGCATAATCGAGGACATCACCTTCAAATTCGACGAGGCGCATACCATGTATAAGGATGTGAAAAACGGTGATGAGGAGACTCTTCAGACATTTGCATTCATCACGCTTCTTTCACAGGATGTGTATATAAAGAAGCTGCTTATTGAGAAGCTCGTAGACGGCTGCAGGGATAAACATGCACGCGACGAAAAGGGTGACAAGGGATAAAAAATAGATTATAATATAAGTCAGCTGGTAACCCGAGGGTTATAATAAGGAGGAATTAAAAATGGGATTTATTGCAAATCAGCTTGCCAATGTCATTGAGTGGGCAGATCAGAAAGAAGGAATGTTATTCTGGAAGTGGCAGAATCAGGAGATAAAGAAAGGCTCTAAGCTTATCATCCGCCCCGGTCAGGATGCCATCTTCTTATACAACGGTGTATGTGAAGGTATTTTCGAGGATGAAGGTAACTTCGATATCGAATCAGACATCATACCTTTCCTTACAACACTTAAGAGTTTCAAATTCGGTTTCAACACTCCTTTAAGAGCAGAGGTATTGTTCATCAATACTCTTGAGCAGCTCGTAAAGTGGGGAACAAAGAATGCTATCAATCTTCAGGCACCCGGACTTCCCGGTGGAATGCCTATCAGAGCATTCGGTACATTCAGCTGCAAGATCGCAGACAGAGATGTACTCATAGACAAGCTTGCAGGCGTACGTGCTTCATATTCTGTTGAAGACGTTAAGGAGCGTATCATAGCTAACCTTGATCAGCTCTTAATGGCTCATATCGCAAAAGAAGGCCGCGATATGTTCAATCTCCAGGTTGATGCCCGTAACATCGCAGCAGGTATCAGAGAAGAGCTTGATGCTGACATGATCAAGCTTGGTATCACAATCACAGAGTTCAATATCGAGAGCTTCAACTATCCTGAAGAGATCAGAAAGATGCAGGAGAAGGCAGCTGCTCAGGCTATGGTCGGTGATGTTAACAAGTATACTCAGATGGCTATGGCTGATTCGTTCGGCAAGGGCACAAGCGGCGGCGGAAGCATCGCAACAGATATGGCCAGCATGCAGATGGGCATGGTAATGGGTCAGCAGATGATGCAGAACATGGGTATGACAGGAAACGCTGCAGCACCTCAGGCACAGGCAGCAGCACCTGCTGGAGCAAAGTTCTGTCCTAACTGCGGAACACCTACAAACGGAGCAAAGTTCTGTTCTAACTGCGGAACACAGCTCGCTTAATCTTATCGAATAATCGATAATATCAGAAAAGATATATGGGCTGTCAAATAAGACAGCCCATTATTAATTCATGCAATCAAGGAAAATCACACGTGAGCAACATTTACGAATCACTGAACAATGAACAGCAGGATGCTGTTACGCATACTGAAGGACCGCTTCTAATACTGGCAGGAGCTGGCAGCGGAAAGACAAGGGTACTGGTCCACAGGATAGCGTACATGATAGAGGAAAAAAACGTATCTCCGTATAATATTTTGGCCATCACATTTACAAACAAGGCAGCAGGGGAGATGCGTGAACGTATAGATAGGATGGTTGGATTTGGCGCCGATCAGATATGGGTTGCCACATTCCATTCAACCTGTGTCAGGATATTAAGAAGACATATAGAGCTTCTTGGATATGATACAAACTTTACCATCTATGATGCGGATGATTCAAAGTCCGCAATGAAGCAGGTATTCAAGACACTTAACATCGATCCCAAGCATTTAAAGGAAAAAAGGGTTTTAAATGCTATAAGTTCATGCAAGGACGAACTTATGGGACCTGATGAGTATGAAGCTTTCGCGGCTACATATGAGGAGGAAAGGATCGCTGCCTGCTATAAGGAGTATCAGGATTCGCTTAAAAGGAGCAATGCTCTTGATTTTGATGACATCATAGTAAAGACTGTTGAGCTGTTTAAAAAGTATCCGGAGGTGCTGGGCAATTATCAGGACAGATTCCGCTATATCATGGTGGATGAGTACCAGGATACGAATACTGCTCAGTATGAACTGATAAGACTGCTAGCATCCAAGTACAGAAATCTATGCGTTGTAGGTGACGATGATCAGTCGATCTACAAGTTCAGGGGTGCGAATATAAGAAACATCCTTGATTTTGAAAAGCATTTTAAGGATGCCTATGTTGTAAAGCTCGAGCAGAACTACCGCTCGACCCAGAACATACTTGATGCGGCAAATGCAGTGATAAGCAACAACAGATCAAGAAAGGACAAGGCTCTCTGGACTGATAAGGGAGAAGGCAGCAGGATTCATTTCAGACAGTTTGAGACTGCATATGAAGAGGCTGAATATATCGCCGACGATATAGCTAAGACCGTTAAGAAGGGTCTGGCAAAGGCTGGTCAGTGTGCAGTGTTATACAGGACAAATGCACAGTCCCGTATGATAGAAGAGCAGTTTGTAAGAAACGGCATGCCCTATGACCTTGTTGGAGGTACGAATTTCTACGACAGAAAAGAGATAAAGGACATGCTCGCATATCTTCGCATGGTTGACAATGCCATGGATGATCTGCAGGTGAGACGTATAATAAACGTGCCCAGAAGAGGTATAGGTCAGACGACTATCGACAAGGTAGTGGGATATGCCAGAGAGCACGGGCTGACATTTTATGAGGCCTGTGAAGAAGTTGAAAGCATTCCTTCGATAGGAGCGGCTGCAAAAAAGATCGAAGGCTTTGTAAACATGGTCAGAGTATTCAGGGCATCTGCTCCCGAGTACGGTATGAGAGGCCTTATCTCGGATATCATAGAAAAGACGGGTTATGTTACTGAGCTTGAAGAGAGCGAAGAGGATGATGCAGCGGACCGTATCGAAAACATCTATGAACTTGTAAACAAGATAGTGTATTATGAAGATAATACCGATGAACCTAATTTATCAGGCTTTTTGGAGGAAGTGGCTCTCGTAAGTGATATAGACGGTCTGCAGGAAGGTGCGGACAAGGCTGTGCTCATGACGCTTCATGCGGCAAAGGGACTTGAATTTGACAGAGTCTATATCGCCGGCTGTGAAGACGGCATATTCCCGAGCTATATGTCTGTGATGGATACGGATCAGGATGCCATCGAGGAAGAAAGAAGACTCGCATATGTCGGCATCACCAGGGCAAAGGAAGATCTTACCATCACTTATTCAAAGACAAGGATGAACAGGGGAGAGTTTCAGCATAACCCTGTAAGCCGTTTTATAAGAGAGATACCGCAGGAGCTGTTTGACAACACCATGCCCAAGCATAAGAGCATAGATGTGGATCATGTCGCAACAGCGCAGAAAGCGAAAGTAACAAATGCAAAGGTATCACTTTTGTCACTCACCAAGGGAATGACAAAAGCCGAAAGCCTTGATTATGAGGCAGGCGACAGGGTAAGACATATAAAGTACGGCACGGGAACTGTCGTATCCATAGAAGAAGATGTGAAGGATTTTAAGGTAACGGTTGATTTTGACACGGCAGGAAGAAAGATAATGTATGCCATGTTTGCAAAACTGAAGAAGGTGTGAATAAGTTATGAGAGTATCTGAATTACTTAAGTTTGATCCGATAATAGTACAGTGTCATGACAATCCCGATGCGGATGCGATCGCATCGGCTTATGCCATGTATACGTATTTTAAAGGCAACGGCAAAAATGTAAGGATGGTGTATAGCGGCTTCAATGCGATACAGAAATCCAATCTGATGCTTTTGACAGATTATCTTGAGATAAAGGATAAGCTGGAGCATATCGTAAAGTGGGAAGGGGAAGCATTTGACGGACTGGTCCTTACTGTTGACTGTCAGTACGGCGCCGGAAATGTGACAAAGATACCTTCAAAATATCAGGCCATCATCGATCATCATCAGGTTGAGATAAGCGATGTTGAGCTTAGCGAGATAGCATCAGATATGGGAAGCTGCTCAACCTTAATCTGGAAGCTCTTAAAGGACGAGGGCTTTGCTTTCGATGATGCAAAGCTGTGTACAGGACTTTACTTTGGTCTGTATACGGATACCAATTCACTTAGTGAGATATACAATCCCTACGACAAGGATATGAGAGATCTCCTTGCATATGAGAAGTCAGTGGTGCACTTCTTAAAGAATTCGAATTTTTCACTGGATGAACTTGAGATAGCGGGAAATGCAATGAGAGGATATCGTTATTATCCTGAGAACAGATTTGCGATCATCAAGTCCGAGCAGTGTGATCCTAACATTTTAGGACTTATAAGCGATTTCCTTTTACAGGTAGCGGAAGTAGATGAGGGTATCGTTTATAATGAATGGCCAAACGGCTACAAGTTCTCTGTAAGAAGCTGTGTAAAGGAAGTTCATGCAAACGAGCTTGCGGCATTCATAGCAGAGACTGTTGGCTCCGGAGGCGGACACAGAGAAAAGGCCGGCGGATTCATCAGAAAAGATCTCTATGACAAGAAATACGATATACCTACGGGAGAGTTCTTCAGTCAGAGAACTGAGGAATACTTCAGATCATTTGAGGTAATACATGCGGCCAAGTATGATATAGACCTTACGGGCATGAAGAAGTATATCAAGAAGAAGGTTCATCAGGGCTATGTGCTCGCAAAGGATGTGCTGCCTGTCGGAACACCTGTAATGATACGTACTCTCGAAGGAGATATAGATACTGTAGTTGAGGAAGATCTTGTCATAATGATTGGTATAAAGGGAGAAGTTTACTCCAGCCGTTTTGAGAAGTTCAGCAGGTCATATACGGCTACAGAGCAAAAGTATACGGACGATGTGACGATAAGAAAACCTGATTACATCCCTACTTTATACAACAGGCTTGACGGTACCATGATAGAGCTTGCGCCGTATGCAAAAGTATGCATATCAAGCGGAGCGACGCAGATATTTGCCCGTCCTACATACAAGAGGATGAAGATATTCACCCAATGGTATGAAGAGACATATATGGAAGGCAAGGTCGGTGACTACCTGGCTGTAAGGACTGACGATTATCATGACATATATATCATTGAAAAGGATATATTTTCTGACACTTATGAGGAAATGAACTAGATATGCTTAAATTTTTCATTTTGTATGGTCTTTTTTCCTTCAAAATGATATTATTAGTATATACGTTTGATTAAGAGATTCGGAGGTTACAGATATGGCTAGAATAGAAGAACTTATCGAGCAGATCAAGGAATATATGGGACTGGTTGAGGAAGTACCGGTTAAGAAAAAGAGCAATACACTCGCAGTGATACTTACCATCGTTGGTGCTATAGCAGTTATAGCAGCTATATGCTATGCTGTATATCGCTTCTTGGGACCTTCATACTATGAGGATTTCGAAGATGACTATGAAGATGATTTCGACGACGATTTCTTCGATGATGAAGAGGAGGAGACCATAGAGGTTCCCGTTAAGAAGGAAGAGAAGAAGACCGAGAAGAAGGCTAAAAAGGAAGAAGAAAAAGAAGCTGAGAAAGAGGAAGAATAATCAGCTTATAAGAGGACTTTATGAAGAAGAATGAACTTGTTAAAGGAATCGTAGAACGTGTTGATTTCCCTAACAAGGGTCTTGTTAAAGTAGATGATACAACCTTTTGTACCGTGAAGAATGTACTTCCGGGGCAGAAGGTTGTTTTTCGTGTTAAGAAGATCCGAAAGGGCAAGGGAGAGGGAAATCTTGTTGAGGTGGAGTCAAAGGCTCCAAATGAGATAGATGCAGCCTGCCCTCATTTTGGTCAGTGTGGCGGATGTACATATTTAAATCTAAGCTATGAAGACCAGCTTAAGCTAAAGGAAGGACAGATAAAGCGACTTCTTGATTCTACATTATGTAAACCATACGAATGGGAAGGGATAAAACCCAGTCCCATAAATGAGGAATACCGAAACAAGATGGAATTCACCTTCGGGGATGAGATAAAGGACGGTCCTCTTGCTCTTGGAATGCATAAAAGAGGAAGCTTCTATGATATCGTGACCGTAAAGGACTGCAGGATAGTCGATGAGGATTACAGAAAGATCATTTTGGCAACTCTTGAATTCTTTGAAAAAGAAGGTCTGACATATTATCACAGACTGCGTCATGAAGGATATTTAAGACACCTGCTTGTAAGAAAGGCAAAATATACGGGTCAGATACTGGTTGCCATTGTAACAACTTCTCAGAATGATTTTGATATGGAAAGATATAAGGATATGCTACTTGATCTTGATGTATCGGGAAGATTTGAAAGCATACAGCATATCATTAACGATTCGCTGGCAGATGTTGTTAAAGCAGATGAAACCAGGATTCTTTACGGCAGAGATTACATAGAAGATAAGATTTTAGGACTTGATTTTACTATATCGACATTCAGTTTCTTTCAGACTAATACACTCAGTGCCGAGGTTCTTTATAAAACGGCAAGGGACTATATAGGGGATTTTGGCGATGATGCGATAGTCTATGATCTTTACAGCGGTACGGGTACTATAGCACAGCTCATGGCTTCTGTAGCCAAAAAGGTCATTGGTGTGGAGATCGTTGAAGAAGCTGTTGAGGCAGCAAAGGAAAATGCCAGATTAAATGGTTTACATAACTGTGAATTCATAGCAGGTGATGTGCTTAAGGTATTGGATGACATAGAAGAAAAGCCTGACTTTATAATACTCGATCCGCCAAGAGACGGTATTCATCCAAAGGCTCTTTCAAAGATACTGTCATATGGGATAGAGCATATGATATACATATCCTGCAAGCCTACCAGCCTTGTAAGAGATTTGGAAGCTTTTGGGGCAGCAGGCTATGCTGTGACAAAGACATGTTGTATTGATCAATTCCCGGGATCCAGTCATGTTGAAACGGTAGTATTGCTATCACACGAGTAAGACAAAGTGGCAAGAAAAGGCTTGAAATCAAAGGGTTTCGGCATTTCTGCCTTTGGGCGGATGACCGCATAATGGTATAGTTTGACTATCACAGAATTGGTCAACTCAGTAGCTTGAGAGGTTGATCCGCAGACTTGAGAATGAGAAGAACCGGGCATATAAGATACATCGGAAAATGCAGGATATATACCTGGAGGATTTTTGCGATTAACATTTTAACTTTTAATATAACGGATTAGAATGATGGTATTATTAAACGATTATTTCCACAATGATAGACGGGCAAATAATGGTTCGATAAGTGTCTCAGGTAAACTTGAGGCATATGTTGGAAATTATTATGTTTCAGGCGAAGGAGTTCCTGACGAAAACATCCTTTTGATCTATTATGATCCGAATGTAGATAGTTTATATGAAGCGGTTGAGTGTAAGAAAGAAAACTTGATAGCGTGCATGACTGCGGATTATGAATATGCATTTGTTAAAGATGCATTGTTACAGAAATTTAGTGAAGATATTTCAGAATATAATACAACAATTATCCCTATAAGAGATTTTGATTTGCAGGAATGTTGTATAAAAGAAAACGTATATCTTCCTGATTTTCTTTCGACCATTCGTTGGATACGAGATGATTTTTTGAGCAATAAAAACCTTGATTTTGATTTTACAGCTTTTGAAGAAATTGATGATGGAGTTGAATATGTAAATCCTGATCATTTCTCAATTAATGAGATAATTATGTTTATTAAATCATACGGACGTTAGTATTATCTTTAAATTAAAACGACTACGAGGTTGATATGGAATTAAAGAGATTATCACATAACTTAACAGTGTGTAAAGTCAATAGTATAAAAGACATTTGCTTTGATACAGAGTTTTTCTTTATAGGAAAGACTGATGAAGAAATCTCACTTGTTTGCAAAACAGAAGATACACCTGCAGGTACTATCGAGCGCGAGGATGGATGGAACGGATTTCGGATTCAGGGAATACTTGATTTTTCACTGATCGGGATACTGTCTAAACTGTCAACCATCCTTGCAGAAAATGAAATAGGTGTTTTTGCTGTCTCGACATACAATACGGACTATATACTTGTTAAGTCAGAGAATTTTGAAAAAGCAATGAGTGTTTTGGAAGAACAAGGATATAGGGTGGTTTGATTTTATCTTTGAATATAAATGAGTATGACAAATCGAAATATGAGGTCGGATGATATGAAGTGTGAACTCTTAGCAGAATCAAATCTTGCGTTGCTGTCTAACTTTATTGACGATATGAACACAAAATACGATGAGGTAGTGCTGAAAGCGTTTTTGGATGAAAAGAACGCATACGGTTATATTGCCGTAGATAACGAAAAAGCAATTGGATTTGCATACGGTTATGTATTAAATGAACCCGATGGACGAAAGACTTATTATCTGCACGCAATAGATATTATGGCTGGCTATCAGAATCTTGGTTACGGAACGGAATTGGTCAGATTTGTGTATGCGCATTCAAAAAGTCTGGGCTGTCGCAAAATGTTTTTGATGACAAACATCGGCAACGCGTCAGCTTGCAGATGCTATGAAAAGGCGGGTGGAACAAGCGTTGCTGATGACGTCGTCATGTATGAATACAAGAAATGATTAAGCGTGTAATATAATCGGCTCGAAAAATCGGGATTTGTTGGGGATAATCAGAATTTTTGTATTTGACATGTAACAAAAGGATAAACGGCCTAATGCGTGTCATATATAAGGCGTGCAGGAAGATTATATAGGGATTTTGACACGCAAGGAGCCAATACAATTCAAACTGCGTGTTTTGGAAAAATTTCGCGAGCACGTATTTGACTGACTTTATCAAATATGCGTGTTGAGAGCTCTAATGGTAGACACGTATATCCATCTAAATTGTCATGATGCGTGTAATAGAATAGACTAGCAACTTAAGTGCAAGGCAAAATGGACACGTATATGAATCATAATCTTCAGCATGCGTGTTTGGTGACCGAATATCGACAACTTCCAGTTTGTCAAGCTGAAACACTTTTGTAA
>JAEEUS010000086.1 GCA_016290615.1 Lachnospiraceae bacterium
CTTACAGGAAGAAGGGAAGGCTTTGAAAACCTTCGTAAATTCGGCGGAATGAGCGGCTTTCCAAAGAGAAAGGAAAGCGACTGCGACTGCTTTGATACGGGTCACAGCTCGACATCCATATCAGCCGGACTCGGCCTTGTAAAGGCAAGAGAGATTCAGGGAACCGATGAGACCATCGTATCCGTTATCGGTGACGGATCACTAACCGGCGGCATGGCCTATGAGGCATTGAACAATGCTTCAAGGATGGATACCAATTTCATCATCATTTTAAATGACAACAACATGTCCATCTCTGAAAATGTCGGCGGTGTAAGCAAGTATCTGAATAACATACGAACAAGGGAAAACTATCAGAACTTAAAGGACAGCATCTATTATCCGCTCCTTGATAAAAAGTACGGCCAGCCCATCATCGACTTTGTAAGAAAGACAAAGAATTCGATCAAGCAGCTCGTAGTTCCTGGCATGTTCTTTGAGGATATGGGAATAAAGTATCTCGGACCTGTTGACGGACATGACATAAAGGGCCTCATGACAGTAATGAAAGAGGCAAAAAGATGCGAGACAGCCGTTCTTGTCCATGTGATAACGGAAAAAGGAAGAGGCTATGATCCTGCTATCCGCCATCCCGCGAGATTTCACGGAGCCGAGCCTTTTGACATAGAAACAGGCCTTCCAAAGAAGAAAAAGGACAAGGCAAATTATACCGATGTATTCTCTACCGTAATGGTAAAGCTTGGTGCACGTAACGAAAAGGTCGTTGCGATAACAGCTGCGATGCCTGACGGTACGGGCTTAAAGAGATTTCATAACGTATATCCCGACAGATTCTTTGATGTGGGCATAGCAGAACAGCATGCCGTTACATTTGCTGCGGGACTTGCAGCCGGAGGGCTGATACCCATCGTTGCGGTATACTCATCATTCTTACAGAGAGCCTATGATCAGATACTGCATGATGTATGCATACAGAACCTGCCTGTCGTATTTGCCATAGACAGGGCCGGACTGGTTGGAAGCGACGGAGAGACCCATCAGGGAATATTCGATCTGTCATTCTTATCGAGCATCCCGAACATGCACGTGATGGCTCCTAAGAACAAATGGGAGCTTTCCGATATGATGAAGTTTGCTGTGGCAAGCAATGTTCCGATAGCTGTAAGATACCCCAGAGGCGAGGCATATGACGGTCTTAAGGAATACAGACAGCCTGTTGAGATGGGAAAGAGCGAAGTGATCTTTAAGAGCGAAAACGCAAAGGTCGCACTCTTTGCACTCGGAAGCATGGTAAAGACTGCCATAGAGGTTAGGGAAAAGCTAAACGAAAAGAACATAGATGTGACCGTTGTCAATGCAAGATTTGCTAAGCCCATAGATACGGATATGATAGATGAGCTTGCAAATAACTATGAATGCATAGTCACCATGGAGGAGAATGTAGCTAACGGCGGACTCGGTGACAAGGTCCTTGAGCATCTCAATGAAACAAAGGCCGATGTAAAGGTTATTCAGATAGCCATACCCGATGAATATGTGGAGCACGGAAACGTGAGCCTGCTTCATAAGGAAGTCGGTATCGATGCCGATTCCATTGTCGAAAAGATAGAAAAGATATGAAAGAGCGTTTGGACGTATTACTAGTAAACAGAGGACTTGCCACATCCAGGGAAAAGGCCAAGACCATCATCATGTCTGGCGATGTCTTTGTAAACGGACAGAGAGAGGACAAGGCCGGATCGACATTTGACGATAAATGCGATATCGAGGTCAGAGGAAACAAGCTTAAATATGTCAGCAGAGGCGGTTTAAAGCTTGAAAAGGCCGTAAATGAATTCGATCTTGGACTTGAAGGTCTTACCTGCATGGACATAGGAGCATCAACTGGCGGATTTACCGACTGCATGCTGCAAAACGGTGCAGTAAAGGTCTATTCGATAGATGTGGGTCACGGACAGCTTGACTGGAAGCTTAGAAACGATGAACGCGTCATCTGCATGGAAAAGACCAACTTCAGATATATAAAGCCTGAGGATATAGGAGAGCAGATAGACTTTGCTTCCTGTGATGTGAGCTTTATATCACTGACAAAGATACTGCTTCCGGCAAGAGCGCTTCTAAAGGATGAGGGCAGGATGGTACTGCTTATAAAGCCCCAGTTTGAAGCGGGAAGAGAAAAGGTCGGAAAAAAGGGCGTTGTAAGAGATGAGTCTGTTCACGCGGAAGTGATCGAAAAGATAGTAAGATTTGCTATCATATGCGGCTTTGATATCTTAAGACTTGACTATTCTCCGATTAAGGGTCCAGAAGGAAATATCGAATACCTCATATATCTTAGAAAAAATAAAAGTCAGGATGAAAGAGTTCTTGGTCTTGATGAAAAGACTGCAGAGGATATCCTTCAAACCGATGAATATACGCTCAACGAAGCAGAAATCGAGAGCATAAAGAGACTGGCAAAAAAAGCTGCCGCAAGTGTGGAAAAAGAAGAATCATGAAAAACTTTCTTATAATCACAAATGACAAAAAAGATCCGCAGTATACTCTGACACATGAGATCTCGGACTATATAGCCGCAAAGGGTGCGACCGCAAGCATTGCAGCCAAATCAATGGACGGGGAAAAGGGTAGCATTATCCCCGAAAACGAAGAGATAGACTGCGTTCTGGTGCTTGGCGGAGACGGCACCATGCTTCGTGCTGCAAAGGATGTAATGGACAGACAGATCCCCATCCTTGGCATAAACCTTGGTACACTGGGATTCTTGGCAGATGTTGAAAAGGACAGATACAGGGAAGCCATAGATGCTCTGATCGATGATAAATTCTCCATTCAGGAGAGAATGACGCTTAAAGCAGAGATAAGCCATGCGGACGGAAAAAAGGCTGAGGTGAGCGGAGCATTAAACGACATAGTCGTTACAAAGAAGGATCTTGTAAGGATAATAAGAGTCGAGATATACGTTAACGGCCAGTATCTTTATACGATAGCTGCCGACGGTATCATAGCTTCAACTCCGACCGGATCTACAGGCTACAGCATGTCAGCGGGAGGCCCCATAATAAATCCGAGTGCATCACTTATATCGATAACACCCATATGCGCTCATACGATGAATATAAGGACAATAGTCGTAGGACCCGATGATATCGTTGAGTTTGTTATCGGAATGGGAAGAGACGAGGAGATATTGAATGCCCAGGTAAGCTCCGACGGTGGAGCAGGCATCGCAGTATCTACAGGCGACCGCATAAGGATAACCAGGGCTGATCATTCGGTAAAGCTCATAAAGACCGAAGAGACAAGCTTTTTGCAGACACTGAACAGAAAGATGTCCGGATGAGGCCTTATTTATGAAAAGAGAAAGACAGAACAGGATTCTTGAACTGATAGAGAGCAGAGAGATAGCGACCCAGGAGGAACTGGTCGATATCCTCAAATCCGAGGGCTACAGTGTCACTCAGGCCACGGTATCGCGTGATATAAATGAACTGCACCTTGGCAAGCTGCCGGGAGCGGGCGGAAAGAGAAAGATAGCGATACAGCCTGTCGGAGACATGCATCTGACAAACAAATATATCCGAGTTTTGCGTGACGGATTTTTATCAATGGACAGCGCGCAGAACATACTCGTTGTAAAGACCGTTCCCGGAATGGCCATGGCCGTTGCGGCAAGCCTTGATGCCCTGAGAATGAAGGAAGTTGTCGGTTCGATAGCCGGTGACGATACCATCATGATGGCCATCAGGACCGTTGACGAGACCTACAGAGTGATGGACAAGATAAGGGAATATCTCTAAAAGCCTGAAGCAAAAGGGAGCACAAATGCTAGAAAGCTTACATGTTAAAAATCTGGCTCTTATAAAGGAGAGTGAAGTATTCTTCTATCCGGGACTGAATATCCTTTCCGGAGAGACCGGAGCCGGCAAATCCATAATACTGGGCTCTATCAGGCTGGCACTGGGAGCAAAGGCGGGAAAGGAGTTTATCAGAAGCGGAGAGGAGTACGCTCTGATAGAACTCATCTTTAAGAGCGACAAAAAAGAGGTCACCGACAGATTAAGAGAGTTTGAACTGCCCGTTGAAGATGACGGAACTATCTTCATTCAGAGAAAGATAATGGAGAACAGGAGCAGTGCAAAGATAAACGGCGAGACAGTTACCGGAAAGGCTCTAAAGAGCATTGCATCGCTTCTTATAAACATCCACGGACAGAATGATACGGCGCAGCTATTGGATACCAAGAACTACCTTGACATCCTTGATGAGTATGCGGGAATAGAGATAGAAGATCTGCTTTCAAAGGTCGAGGATAGCTATTTGACCTTTTCATCACTTGAAAAAGAGCTTGAGGAAAACAGATCACTTGACAAGAACAGGGACAGAGAGCTCTCTCTTGCAGAGTTTGAGCTTAACGAGATAGATTCGGCAAATATAAAGTCAGGCGAGGATGATGAACTTGAAGACAGATACCGCCTGATGAACAATGCAAAAAAGATAGTGGATTCGATCGGCAGGGCATACAATGCTCTTGACTCAGAGGGCGGCGTTAACGATACACTCGATCATGCCCTAAGGGAAGTACGGAGCGTACTTAGATACGATGACAAGATTTCGGATATGGAATCCCAGCTTTCCGATGCGGCGGATATCTTAAGCCAGTGCAGACATGCGATGGATGAATACATGTCTGACATGGAATTCAGTGAAGGCGAGTTTAACGAGGTAGAGACCAGACTCGATACACTGAATCATTTGAAAAACAAGTACGGAAACAGCCTGGATGAAGTACTTAAATACGCTGAAGACAGAAGAGCATTCATAGAAAAGATGCAGGACTTTGGCTCATACATGACTGATCTTCAAAGAAGACTAGATGAGAGCAAAGATACGCTCATGAAATACTGCGCTAAGCTGTCTGAGGCAAGAAAGGCAAAAGCCGCTATCCTTTCACAGGATCTGGTTAGAAATCTAAAGCAGCTAAACCTTGAGAATACGACCTGCGAGGTTTCTGTTGTCTCCGATGAGGAGAATATCTCCCAGAGGGGATATGACAGCGTGGATATCCTGGTCTCATTTAATGTCGGGGAACCTTTAAAATCCCTAAGCCAGGTAGCCAGCGGAGGCGAACTTTCAAGATTCATGCTTGCCCTTAAAGCCATAACGGCCGAAAAGGAGAGCATAGATACACTCATATTTGACGAGATAGATGCAGGGATAAGCGGAAAGACCGCATGGAACGTGGCTGAAAAGATGAATGTTTTAGGTGCGGATCACCAGGTTATAGCCATAACTCATTTAGCCCAGATAGCGGCCATGGCAGATTCTCACTATCTGATAGAAAAAAAATCAGACACAGATCGCACTCAGACTGATATAATAAAGCTAAGCGAAGAAGAGAGTGTAAATGAGATAGCAAGACTGATGTCGAGCGATGTAACGACTCAGGCTAATATAATAAGCGCAAGAGAACTTAAAGCACAAGCGAGGGTAAGTAAAAGACTATGAAGAACATTTTATTTGTGGCATCTGAGGGGGTTCCATTTATCAAGACAGGCGGACTTGCCGATGTAGTCGGCTCGCTTCCCAAATGCATTGACAAGAAATACTTTGATATCAGGGTTATACTTCCCAAGTATACCTGCATGAAACCCGAATTCAAGGAAATGCTCACGTTCAAGCAGAACTTCTATATGGACTTCCACTGGAAGAATGCATACGTCGGCATACTTGAAGCCGAATATGAAGGCATAAAGTTCTATTTCATCGATAACGAAGGCTACTTCGGAGGAATGAGACCTTACTGTGACGATCCACTATGGGAGATTGAGAAGTTTGCATTCTTCAGCAAGGCTGCTCTTTCGGCACTGCCTCTTATCGGATTCAAGCCCGATATCATTCACTGCCATGACTGGCAGACGGGACTCATCCCCGTATATCTTAAGGAAAGATTTGCGGGCAATGATTTCTTCAAGGGCATAAAGACTATAATGACCATCCACAACCTTAAGTTCCAGGGCAAATGGAGTATTAAGGATGTCAAGGAGATAACGGGACTGTCTGATTACTACTTCACACCCGACAAGCTTGAGGCATACAAGGATGCCAACCTCCTTAAGGGCGGTATCGTATTTGCCGATGCCATTACGACTGTCAGCGAGACCTATGCAGAAGAGATAAAGACACAGTTCTACGGCGAGGGACTCGACGGACTCTTAAACAGCCGTGCAAACGACCTTCGAGGAATAGTTAACGGAATTGATTACAAGGATTTCAATCCCGAGACAGATCCGTTTATAGAAAAGAAATACAATGCAAGAGACTTCCGCAAGGAAAAGGTAAAGAACAAGCTTAAACTTCAGGAAGAGCTCGGCTTGAAGAAGGATGCGAACACCATGATGATCGGAATAGTTTCAAGACTTACCGATCAGAAAGGTTTTGATCTTATCGCTTACGTCATGGACGAGCTTTGCAGGGACAACATCCAGATCGTTGTACTCGGAACAGGCGAAGAGCGCTATGAAAACATGTTCAGACACTTTGACTGGAAATACAGCGACAAGGTGAGCGGAAACATCTATTATTCAGAACCTCTCTCTCACAAGATATATGCGGCATGCGATGCATTCCTGATGCCTTCACTGTTTGAGCCCTGCGGCTTAAGCCAGCTCATGGCATTAAGATACGGAACAGTTCCGATCGTAAGAGAGACAGGCGGACTTAAGGATACGGTCGAGCCATACAACGAGTACGAGAGCACCGGTACAGGCTTCAGCTTTTTGAACTACAATGCCCACGAGATGTTGGGAACAGTAAGATACGCAGAGCATATCTACTATGACAAGAAGCGTGAATGGAACAAGATAATCGATCGCGGCATGAGCCGTGACTTCAGCTGGTATACATCAGCTGCCAAGTACCAGGCAATGTACGACTGGATGATTGGATAGTTTAAGAGATAGCTCTAAAAGAAAAGGACTCGTCCTGCTGCCTAACAGCAGAGGGGCAGAGTCCTTTTTTTATTTGGAAAGTAGAAGGAACATATGATATACTACAGTTGGGTAATGTAAATTGCAAAAAGGAGAGTAGAAGATGAGTAGGAAAATAGTAAATGGAGTATTGGGATTAGCTGTTTTTGCTATGTCATTTATTTTGTTTCCTATATTTGCCAATGCGAGAACTTATTATATAGAAGATTTGAATTGTTATGTAGTGGCATTCCAAGGCAAGCAAGTAATTTCTCAGGATGAAAGGCATAATTATGAAGAGGATTATAATATCATAATCACAAATCGTGACCCGAGTACATCTACGACAAACCGTATTGTTGTTGAAGTAGATGCCTCTACAGAAGGCCACGTGACGCTTAAAG
>JAEEUS010000087.1 GCA_016290615.1 Lachnospiraceae bacterium
TTTATTACTGGCGAGAACAGCTGCATAGATGGTGGAATGACCAAGCTAATGATATATCATGGCGAACATGGATGGACATATGACGACAAGAAAAACAACTGATAAATCTCCGGTAATAGAGAGGATTTATTCGAATATGAAAATGCTGACAAATAAAGAGATTAAAGAAATTGCAATAAGACAATCCGCTGAAGATATAGGATGTAAAGCGGAGGATTTTTTATCTGAGAAAAATATAATATGTAAGTTTTGCTTAGGAGAAAAGGCACGCAGGTATTATAAAGAACCAATCACCTGTAACTTTGTTTCTTATGGTAATAATGTTGTAGCTGCCACAATGGGCGAAGTGGAAGATCTGGTTTCTGAATACATAGAAAAATATGAGTTCTACCATCTTTTTGAGACTCCAAATATGCACTGGCTTGAGGAACGTCTTGCAGAGCGTGGGTACAAGATATGTTTTATGGCAGAGTACTATCTTCCTGATGTGGAGAGGATTTCCAATAAACAATGCTTATATGAAACAAGAATACTTGAACAGGATGACTTTAAGGACTTATATCTACCTGAGTGGAGTAATGCGTTATGCAGTGATCGTAAAAATTTGGATGTTCTTGGAATTGGTGCTTATGATAGGGATAATCTGGTAGGATTTGCTGCATGTTCAGCTGATTGTGATGACATGTGGCAGATAGGGGTAGATGTTCTTCCTGAGTACAGGCAAAAGGGGATAGCATCCGCTCTTACAAGCAGGTTGGCAAAAGAAATACTTGGAAGAGGGAAGGTGCCATTCTACTGTTCTGCATGGTCTAATATCAGGTCGGCGAGAAATGCAGTGAAGAGTGGATTTGTTCCGGCATGGGTCGAGATGACTATAAAACCAGCAAATATAGTTGATGAGATCAATTCTGAGGCGGGTAAATAAATGATTTTCAGAAAGGCAACAATAGAAGATCTGGATATACTTGTCACCACAAGAATAGAAGTTTTGAGGGCAGCAAACGGGCTTGATGCAAGCGTTGATATGTCAGAGGTGGAGCGGCAATCCAGAGATTATTATTCTAAAGCTATGGCTGATGGCTCACATACAGCATATCTAGTGTTTGACGAAGACAAATTTATAGGTGCCGGCGGAGTGAGCTATTACAGAGTAATGCCAACATATCATAATACGTCAGGTGAAAAAGCATACATCATGAATATGTACACGGCATCTGATTATCGCAGGCAGGGAATAGCTTATAAGACTTTGGACCTTCTAGTACAGGATGCAAAGAGTAGAGGAATCAAAGCAATCTCTCTTGAAGCTACTGAGATGGGAAGACCTCTGTATGAGAAGTATGGCTTTGTAAAAATGAATGATGAAATGGAACTTAGGTAATAGCAGGAATATTACTGAAAAAGGCTGATGAAGTAATGAAATACAACCACATAGAATGGACAGAATGGAAGGATATGTTTATGGATATTTTTTATAAAAGATTATTAGAGAACGAATTAAACAGGATCATAAGAATGAGAATAGATCAACTGACAGAGGAATACACATCAGAGGGAAAAACTGTACCGAATGATGTAAATCTTGAAGAGGCTCTGCTGGATTTTTATAAAAGAAATATGGCTGCCGGAACCTATATTTCCTGGCTGGCATTTGATGGAGATAAGATAGTCGGAACAAGTCATACTGATGGGGCTTGAGCTTTAACAATCCCCATATCTTACAGCAGTTAGTTGGAATGGTTATATTTCAGTTAAATGATCCAAGATTCTGGAACTCAAGCTGCACTACATTCGCTTTAGAATTGCGGGTGTGAATATCTTCTCTACCACTATCTCTGTCATCTCTTGCACCGATTCTGTATAACCGCCTCTGGCCCATTTTATAAATATTCCAAAAAGGCCATATGCCAGATAGAAACTTTCATATGTATTCAAGACCTGATCGGTGTCACTGTCAGTTGTAATCAGTTCGTAGGCAGACAGTATTGCACCGTGATGACCTTGTTCAATTATAAGATCATTCTTTTTACGCATAGAATAGCAGAAATCAAAATACTGCTTCACGCGATATCTGTCATTCAGCGGATGTTCCTTGAGTTTGTGTTCCCGTTCGTATTCCCGCCACTTCATGACGATGTACGATGTAATGATCTCGTCTTTGGATTTGAAATTGCGGAAATATGTTGCCCTGCCGATGCCCCCTGCTTCACAGAGTTCGTCAACAGTTATCTTTTCTATATTCTTTTTCTTCATTAATTTGAACAATGCTTCTCCGTAGGAAGAGATTACATAATCTGACATTTGCAAGATCACCTTTCCGGCCAATGATACTATTTCCGTCAATAGTATCATTTTCCCGATTTTATTGAGTTTAAAGCAACTAGCTGATACTATAGTATCATATAAAACGAATTTGGCGAGCCGTAAAATATCAGGAGATTATCTATATGGAAAATACAAAAAAGAAAATAATTATTAAAGTGGTACTGATAGCTGCCGTAAGTATAATCGCAGTGACAGCGCTGGGCATAGCAATTTTCCTAAAGATGACTGTTCTTAAAACTTTTCCAACTCTTGAGGGAGAACCCGAGATTGGCAAATGGTACGATGTACCAGTGGAAGGAGCATTGTCTTCTGATGGTAGTGAGTGGCATGGCATATTCCGAAAGGGTACTGAAAACAAGGTAGTTGTTTATTTCTTTGGCGGTGGTGTCAGCATCACGCCAGAAACCTCAGAAGGCGGGAAGGAGTTTTATGCCACTACAATGCTTGCTCAGGATTTTGTAGCACAGGGCGGTATTGGCAGTAACGATGATCTTAACCCGTTTAAGGATTGGAGCTTTATTGTGATCCCTTATGCCACAGGAGATTTTCATGCCGGAACAGGTATATATGAGGGGAAGAAAAAGGTCTATCACACCGGATACAACAATTACTCCGCCTTTATCGAAAAGATAAAGCCGTATGTGGGAGAACCCGATACGCTGCTTGTGACCGGCTTTTCTGCCGGTGGATTTGCAACTTCTCTGCTTGCCGATGATGTGATCGATCGTTTCCCGAGTGCCGGGAATGTTACCGTCTGTGTTGACAGTTCACTGCTGCTTTATGATGGATGGCATGACACAGCTGTTGATCTATGGAGAACTCCGTCAGAGATATCCGACAGACTGACTACAGACAACCTTGTACTTGATAGTTTGACTGCACTATATGAGAAGCGTGGCGACAGTGTGAAGATACTCTTTGATTGTTCTTATCGTGACGATACATTAATGCAGTATCAGTCATATATCGATACCGGAAAGATGGATAAGACCAAGGAACTGGGTGATAAGTTTCAGCAGGATCTGAAAGAAATGGTACATGGCTTGCAGACGAATATCCCTGACGTAGGTATTTATATCTGGAGCAACGGAGAGGATGCCGATACTCACAATACACAGCATACGATCATTTCATCTAATGTATTCAATAAGCTTGGGAATGATAGAAGTGTTGGAGAGTGGATTTTTGATGCTGTGAACGGTGATGTAAGAACTTATGGTTTGGAACTGCTGGATAAAGAGTTCTAAAATGATCAGTATTCTTATATCGAAAAGCATAAAGCCGTAGGTTGACAAAATCAGGAATAAAACCTACTAAGCCCGGGAGCAAATCTCGGGATTAAATATTGTGGTTAGCTATTCATTAGATTTGGTTAAACAGGTAAGTAATACACCACCCCAATAATTTTAGTCCCGTTATCAAAGAGTGACTCATCAAAAACTGCACAAAAATGAAAGTCAAAGATGGTCAAAAATGATTAGCACTCATCTCTTGCGAGTGCTAATCGACGGACTATAATGTAGTCAGAACAAAGGAACGAGGATCAAAGAAGAGATCAGACCTCCACCTCTTGCTCGGATAACAACAATTCAAAGGAGATGATCAGTATGTTGATGTCCGGTTTGTTTGGAGAAGATTTGTTTGATGATTATTGGGGTTTCCCGACACGTGAGCTTGCCAATATCGACAAGCACCTTTACGGGAAGAACGCTCAGCACCTGATGAAGACCGATGTTCATGAGACTGAGACTGATTTTGAGATGGATATGGATCTTCCGGGATTCAAGAAAGATCAGATCAAGATCAATCTCGAAAACGGTTACCTGACGATCGCTGCTTCCAAGGAGCATGACAACGAGAAAAAGAGACTTGGCAAGGTCATCCGTCAGGAAAGATATGCAGGCGCTATGCAGAGAAGCTTTTATGTCGGGGACGGCGTAAAGGTTGAAGATGTTAAGGCCAAGTTCGAAGACGGTGTTCTGAAACTCACAATTCCGAAGAAAGAGCTAAAAGAGCTTCCTTCCAATACTACAATTGCCATTGAAGGCTAATTAACTCCTGCAAAAACACCATTAGGGCTTTGGGTTTACCAAAGCCCTTTTTAATTGTTTCAAATGTTTCAGGTCATCTAATCCCGACGGTATCTTTCTTCCATTCAGATGCCTTGTAAGCTGTATTGCCACTCAACAGAAAAAGCGGGGCATTCGTATTATAATTCTAAAAAACAGAGGTGTTCATCATGGCTGTCAGAACCAAACAACATATTTGTGATGCTTTCATATCTTTATTGGAAAATGAACCTGTCAAAAAGATAACCGTTCAAAATATAGTTGATCAGTGCAATATCAACCGGAATACTTTTTACTACCATTTCGAAGACATTCCGGCTCTTATAGAATACATAGTAGAACAGAAGGCAGATGAACTCATCGCCAGGTACCCTTCAGTCGATTCCATAAATTCAGCCATGCTCGCTGTCATGGAATTTGCAGAACAGAACAGAAAGATAATCCGGCATGTCTGCAGTTCGGCAGACAGAGCTCTTTTTGAACTGCATCTGTGGCGCATATGCGAATACGTGATCACGGAATATGGGAAAGTGATCTTCAAAACTGATGCCATATCAGAAGAAGACCGCCTGATAATCCTTCATGCTTACGAAGACGAATGCTTTGGCAAAGTTATGGGATGGATCAACCGCGGCATGAAAACGGATGAGCGCGAAAGGCTCATCCGGTTTTTGGAACTCCGTTCGGGGGTTGCAGAAATGATGCTCAACAGAGCCAAAAACACCTGATATCAGATCATGCTTTCCAGTTCTCGGTGATAAGTGTCACCTTATCATTTGTAATGTTAAGCATGCCGGCTCCGATCTCCGCTTCCGTATCATCGGATGAATCATCATAAACAATGGTGCACTTGCCTTCCCTGACGGCTGTTACAAAAGGCACGTGTCCTGCAAATATTGCAAGATCACCTTCACTGCCGCGCAGATAAAGACCTGACACCGGTTTATCGATAACAGCACCCTTGGGCGTTATGACTTTAAGAGCAAAGGTTTTCATGATCACTTATTACCGCTTTTTGCAGCTTTAGCCACAGCCTCATCAATCGTTCCGACGAAGAGGAATGCTGATTCGGGAAGATCATCATGCTTGCCTTCTATGATCTCACGGAAACCGCGGATAGTCTCGGACAGCGGCACATATGTACCTTCGATACCCATAAACTTCTCGGATACGTGGAAAGGCTGTGATAAGAATCTCTGGATCTTACGTGCACGTTCTACCAGCACCTTATCCTCATCTGAAAGTTCATCAAGACCCATGATCGCGATGATGTCCATAAGTTCCATATAACGCTGAATTATGCGCTGAACTTCTTTTGCTGTCTCATAGTGTTCCATGCCAAGGACCTCAGGTGACAAAAGTCGGCTTGTGGATTCCAAAGGATCTACGGCAGGATAGATACCCTGTGACGCGATGCTTCTGGACAAAACCGTTGTAGCATCAAGATGAGCAAATGTCGTTGCAGGAGCAGGGTCGGTCAGGTCATCTGCAGGAACATATACAGCCTGAACAGACGTGATGGATCCGTTGACAGTCGAGGTGATCCTCTCCTGCAGAGCACCCATCTCATTAGCAAGTGTAGGCTGATATCCTACGGCTGAAGGCATTCTTCCGAGAAGTGCCGATACCTCCGAACCTGCCTGCGTGAATCTGAAGATATTGTCGATAAACAGAAGAACATCCTGGCCTTCGTTGTCTCTGAAATATTCAGCCATTGTAAGACCTGACAGAGCCACACGCATTCTTGCTCCCGGCGGTTCATTCATCTGACCGTACACCAAGGCGGTCTTATCAAGAACGCCTGACTGTTTCATCTCGTTGAACAGATCGTTTCCTTCACGTGTGCGCTCACCGACACCGGTAAAAACGGAAAGGCCACCGTGCTCTTTCGCGATATTGTTGATAAGTTCCATGATAAGCACGGTCTTGCCTACGCCTGCTCCTCCGAACAGACCGATCTTACCGCCTTTGGAATAAGGGCACAAAAGATCGATGACCTTGATTCCGGTCTCGAGGATCTCTTTATTTGATGAAAGATTCGCATACTCGGGCGCGGGCCTGTGAATATCCCAACGGGGAGCATTTGCCGGTGCCGGCTTCAGATCTGTAGGTTCACCCAGGACATTGAATATCCTGCCCAATGTCTCACGTCCAACAGGAACACTTATGGGCTTGCCTGTATCGATCGCTTCAGAGTCTCTCTTAAGGCCGTCGGTCGAAGACATTGCGATGCATCTGGCGGTGCTGTCTCCTATATGCTGGGCTACCTCGACCACGAGGCGCCTTTCGCCTATCATGATCTCAAGAGCATTGTTGATCGGAGGCAGACATCCTTCTGCGAACCTTACGTCCACGACAGGACCCATTACCTGCGCGACCATTCCGATATTTCTGTCCATTACGAACCTCCTACTTTCCCGCACCGGCTACGATCTCAGTGATCTCCTGAGTGATCGCACCCTGACGGGCTCTGTTATATTCAAGCGTCAGATCATCGATCATCTGCTGCGCATTCTTTTTTGCGCTGTCCATCGCCATTCTTCTTGCAGCAACCTCACACGCAAAACTCTCTTTTACGAGCGCATACAGTTTGGCCGCAAAGTATTTCAATACGATGTTTTCGAACAGTTCATCAGGCGACGGTTCGAAAACGCCCGTATCAACACATCTTTCAGTTCCCCTCTCCATCGGCAGGATCCAGAAAACATCCGGCACCTGGCTGATGATAGAGACGTACCTGTTGTATACGATACCGACGCGGTCAATCCTTCCGGCAAGGAAATCCTCACAGCAAAGCTTGGCTTCAGCCTCGGCTTCCTCATATGTGTAGTATTCAGAAGACTGATATGAGGGTTCCTCATCATCTTCAAGATTTCCTTCAGGCTCAGGAGAGTATCTTGTGAAAGCTCTCTTTCCTACGGGGTGGATGTCAACATAGTCCATATCTCTTACAGTCCTGAACACATTGGCATTGTA